>NZ_JAWLCI010000022.1:0-65398 GCF_041687215.1 Mariniphaga sp. | reverse complement strand
ATTAACAAACCCGTTATTTCTTTTTACGAAACGTAAACTTTAACTAATTTTCCGCGGTAAAAAAATTCTTGAATTATGTTGAAAAGACATTGCGTTTTGGTAATTTTTCTCATCATAACCCACATGGTTTTTGGGCAAAAAACCCTGCACGATTTCAGTGCACGCACCATTACCGGCGAAATTCTGGATTTTTCAACATTAAAAGGCAAAAAAGTTTTAATTGTAAACACGGCAACCGAATGTTCGCTTACACCTCAATTCAGAAAAATGCAGGAGTTGTATGAAGAATATGGCGGAGACGATTTTGAAATTATCGCATTCCCATCTAATGATTTTGGCAGCCAGGAGCCGGGAACAAACGAACAAATTAATGAATTCTGCACCATAAAATACAACGTAAGTTTTACTTTGATGGAAAAGATTTCTATAAAAGATGAGAATATGCATCCCATTTACAAATGGCTGACCAGCAGCGAAGAAAACGGCACGCTCGATGCCAAAGTTATCTGGAATTTTCAAAAGTTCCTGGTGGATGAAGAAGGTCAGGTGGTTGAATCGCTTTCACCCATTACCGGTGTGCAAAACCGCAGGATAATTGAATGGCTGCAGGAATAAGGGTTTTATCGGTAAATATCTTTTCGGTGTCCTATTCGAATTACCCTGACGGTAAGAATGTTATCCAAAATATCATAGATAATTCTATATTTTCCCTGTCGGATACGATAACCAGGCCTGTTTTTCAATTTTTCACATCCACGCGGACGAGGATTTTTGCCAAGTCCAATTATTTTGGATTTTACAGCCTCATAATCTTTCAGGGGCAGAGATTCCAGTTGCTTGATAGCTCCGCGCAAAATTTTGATTTCATAGATCATAGCGCTTCGCTTCAATATCCTTGAACACTTGTTCCGCCGGGAGGCCTTCTTCGCTAGCTGAAATCGCTTCGTCATAAGCTTTTATATCTTCCAGCTCTTCCAATTTATTCAAAATCTCATTATAATCCCTCATGGGCAAAATAACGCTAACTTTTCTACCATTTGTATCTGTAATATACTGCGTCTTCATTGCTTCAAATTTATTTATCACTAAAGACAAAATTAAAAAAAATATCAAATTTACTTCAATACTATCCTGTACGCCTGCAAAGCCCGTTCCCTCGCCATTTTATGATTTACAACCGGCTTCGGGTAGGCTGAAGTTTCCGCCTCTGGTACCCACCGTTTCAAATACTCTCCATCAGGATCGAACTTTTTCTGCTGGCTTTCAGGATTAAAAATGCGAAAATAAGGCGCTGCATCGCATCCTGTTCCGGCAGCCCATTGCCAGTTGCCGTTGTTGGAAGCGAGTTCATAATCCAGCAGTTTTTCAGCAAAATACGCTTCTCCCCACCGCCAGTCGATGAGCAGGTGTTTGGTTAAAAAACTGGCTGTAACCATCCGTACCCGGTTGTGCATAAACCCGGTTTCGTTCAGTTCGCGCATACCGGCGTCAACCATTGGGTAGCCGGTTTCCCCATTGCACCAGCGCTCAAACTCCTTTTCGTTGTTGCGCCATTGTATAAAATCGTATTTCGGTTTGAAGGCTTTGTCAACCACTTGTGGAAAATGCCATAAAATGGTGCTGAAAAAATTTCGCCAGATGAGTTCATTCAGGTAAGTTTCCGACCACTCCATGGCTTTTTTTGTCAATTCACGAATACTAATCGTTCCGAACCGCAAATGAACGCCAAGCCGTGTGGTTCCGTTAATGGCAGGAAGATCACGGGTTTTGGCATAATTTCGAATAATTTCTTCTGAGATTTCAGGCGGATGAATCTTAAGGTCACTTTTTTCAAATCCCAGTTCTTTCAGTTCAGGAAATACAAAAGGGTTAACTTTCAGGTAATTCTCCGACAATTTTTCAGAAGGAAAAGTCGGAATTTCAGTTTCATCTAAAACCTGTTTCCACTTTTTGCTGTAAGGTGTAAAAACCGTGTACGGTTTACCGTCGTCTTTCAGAACCTCATTTTCTTCAAAAATCACATGGTCTTTAAATAGCTCAAAACCAATATTTTTTGACTGAAGCAACTCCCCCACTTTTTTGTCGCGTTCTTTTGCGTACGGCTCGTAATCTTTATTGGCAAACACCGTTTGAATTTCAAACTGTTCGGTTAGTTTCTGAAAGGCATCGGATGGTTTTGTGTGAAAAATTTTCAGCGAGCTCCCATTTTTTTCCAGTTCCTTTTTAATTTTCTGAATTTCAGCAAAAATAAACGAAACACGTGCATCGGTTTTTGCATTGAGTTTTCCCAGAATTTCGGTATCAAAAATAAAAACAGGCAAAACCGCATGACCTGAATTCAGTGCCTGATAAAGTGCATGGTTATCATGTAAACGCAGGTCGCGGCGAAACCAGAAAAGATTAATTTTTCGTTTCATAAATTACATTTCTAATTATCTAGATGCACCTGCTGTAACTGCTACTGATGATGCAGCCACAGAAACAACAACAGCCTGAGCAGCGGCCACGGCAGCACTAACAGCTTCCGAAACCTGATTTCCTTCCATCAGTTGTTTCAGTTTTTGTTCTGCAAGTTTGCGTTTATCTTTATCCTGAAAAATTCTTTTTAATAATCCGGCAGGTTTTATTAGTGACAACAGCATAATGTTCTCCTCGCTGGTTGTTCCCTGTAAAATCTGGTTCTCAATTTCAGACTGCAATTTGTAAACAGCCTGCTTATTCAGCAAAACCGGTTTTTTCCATTGAAAGAACAGGAACTGCTTTTCTTCCAGTTTGAGCGTTCCCTTTCGAACAAGGCTTGTTTTAATCTGCCGGCGGATTCGTTTCACCGAAAATCGAAATTTGCTTATCCACGTTGTAACTTTTCGGGGTCGTTTGGCCTTTCTCATTTTTTGGAGCAAATAATTCTGAATGGGATTATTGGATTTTGTGTTTACCACTTTAATCCGCTTGTTTTCAATTTCAATTTGTTTATCCAGTATCATTTCCATAAAAAGAGCTCCCGACAAAGCAAAATCGAGTTTTTGTGAAGCGGCATAAATGATTCCACCCTTTTGCGGATGAACAGCCAGCAAATAAAGTTTTTCGGAAAGTGAAAGTGATTTTTCCATTTTTATAAACGTATGATTTTTTCTTTCTTTACATGTTCTAAAAACCCGGATGAAGGTACAAAGTTTCCGGGAAACAATCGAAACAAATGTTATTTACAAACTATGAAAAAAGGATTTGCAAGCGATAACAACTCAGGGGTGCACCCTGCCATTTTAAAGGCAATGGAAAATGCCAACCTCGGACATGTAAAAGGTTACGGAGATGATCCGTTTACTGAAAAAGCCATTGAAATTTTCAAAGAAAAATTTGGGAGAGAAACCGAAGTGTTTTTTGTTTTTAATGGCACAGGCGCTAATGTTCTGGGTTTGTCAACCGTAACCCGCAGTTTCCATTCCATTATTTGTGCCGAAACCGCTCACATTGAGGAAGATGAATGTGGTGCGCCCGAAAAATTCACCGGATGTAAACTTTTGCCGGTGGAACCTGTAAACGGAAAACTCACACCGGAATCCATTCAACATCATCTGAAAGGTTTTGATTTTGAGCATCATTCGCAGCCCCGGGTTATTTCTATTTCGCAGGTAACTGAAATGGGAACGGTTTACAAGCCGGAAGAGATTCAGGCACTGGCTAATTTGGCACATGAAAACAACATGCTGCTGCACATGGACGGCGCGCGTATTGCCAACGCCGCCGTTTCCCTAAACCTGGAATTTAAAACGTTTACCAAAGATTGTGGTGTGGATGTGCTTTCTTTTGGTGGAACCAAAAACGGAATGATGATGGGTGAAGCAGTATTGTTTTTCAATCCGGAACATACAACTTACACCAAATACCTGCGGAAACAAAGCATGCAGCTTTATTCTAAAATGCGGTTTGTAGGCGCCCAGTTTCAGGCCTATTTTGAAAACGATTTATGGAAAGAAACAGCCTCTCATGCCAATAAAATGGCTAAACTGCTGGAGGCTGAAGTCGCTAAAATTCCGGAAATAAAAATTACCCAGCCTTTGGAAGCAAACGGAATTTTTGCCGAAGTTCCCAAAGAAATAATTGAACCGCTGCAGCAAAAGTTTTTCTTTTACATGTGGAACGAAAAAAGATCGGAAGTGCGCTGGATGACCTCGTTTGATACAACGGAAAAAGAAATTTATGAGTTTGCGGAGTTGATAAAAAACTTGATTCGGTCAAATTCCAAATAGCAATTTTCAAAAAACAAATAAAATACAATAACCAATGAATAAAATTTCAAACTAAAAAAACGATTAACTTGCTTCAGGTTGTGAAATTTGATTTATAAACAAATGATATTTGAAAATTATGACATTGGCATACTCTCGATATTTGAGATTTGGCGTTTTATTGTTATTTGTGTTTTGAATTTTGGAGTTTATTTGAGTTTTGTTTTTTGAGACTTGGAGCTTAATTGCATTTTGTTTTTTGAAATTTGTAATTTATTGTTTATGCGTTTGTTTACTTACTATCCAAGCAATCCCAAAAAGCTGGATCCGGAAATGGAAAAACGGATATTTTTTCACAGTCTGGTGCTTCCGGCAGCATTTGTTTTTGTGTTTTGGATGGTAGAAATAATTGAAGTAACCACATCGTTTAGCTTTGTAAAACTTGGCGTTTACCCGTTGCATTTAAAAGGATTGCCGGGCATTTTGTTCTCGCCGTTCATTCACTCCGGCTTTAACCACCTGATGTCCAACTCCATTCCTTTTTTTATTCTGATGTTTATGCTCATTTATTATTACCGGCGTATTTCGTACCAAATCTTTTTTCTGCTCTATTTTTTGTCTGGAATAACGGTTTGGTTTGCAGGCCGCGAAGCCTGGCACATTGGCGCAAGTGGTGTGGTTTATGCCATGGCTGCCTTTCATTTTGTGAGTGGTGTTATCCGTAACGATGTCCGGCTACTTACATTTTCTGTGGTTGTGGTTTTTCTTTATGGTGGTTTAATTTGGGGCGTTTTTCCCATCGACCCAAAAGTATCATGGGAAGGCCACTTATGGGGCGCTGTTTCGGGTGTGGTGCTGGCTTTTTATTACCGAAAATACATCATCAGGCGTGATAAATTTGACTGGGAAGAGGAGGAGGAGAGTGAACAGTCGCAGTTGACAGATGACGAGAAGGAAGAAAAAGGGGGCAATGAGCAGCCTGCCTTGCGGAACCCTGTGCAGGAGGAAATTCAGGCAGGGTCTGAGCGGACAGAAGGAGAAGACAATACACAAGGAAAAGTAAAGAAAAAGAAAAAACAAAATCCATCCTATTTTTCAGATAAATACAGGCCGGGAAATACAAGCCATACCGGAGAATTCTGATATTTTTCATGCCCTAAAACATTCATAATTCAACCTATAAACAGAAACTTTACACTAATTATTTGGTATATGATAAAACAGAATATTTAACAGGAAAGAAATGAAACCAAGGTTAGTTGTGCTTATCGATTTTTCGCCTCAAAATGAAGTGATTGTAAAACTTGCAAAACGCTGGAGCGAAATGATAAAGGCTGAAATCCTTCTAATCCACCAGGTAAGCTATGCTGTACCTGCATTGGCCGACAGCGAAAGCAGAATGAAAATTATTCAGTATGAAAAAGGGAGAGCCATTGCTGAACTGAATAAACTCATTCAAAAACATTTCGAAAAAAATAATTCAGTTGAATATGAGATTTTTGAAAAGAACCTCATTCCTTCATTAAAAAACATGCTTGGAAAAAAGTTTCAGGACATTGTCATCATTGGGACAGAAAGATCAGGTATTTTCAAGAAGTATTTTATGGGCAGTACTGCGCTCAAAATTATTGACGATTTAAACTGGCAAACCATTGCTGTTCCTCCTGATTTTGAAACTTATTTTCCGCAAACATTAACGGTTGCGGTTACGCACAAATACCCGCTGAACAGAAATGCATTCAATAACTTTTTAGGCACAATAAAAAATTTTATTGAGCTGGTTCATTTTATTTCGATTGTACCACCCGATGAAAATGTAAAGAAATCACACGAATATCTCCTCAACTTAACTCAGGAATGTCAGCACAATATTCCGTGCACATATGATTTATTTGAAGGTGAATCTGCATTTAAGGAGATTAAAAATTTTGTGCAGGAAAACCCGAATACAATGCTTGTAGTACAAAAAGGATCGCGTACCATAAATGACCATTTATTCAGGAAATTTTTTATTAACGATTTGGTGCACGACCGGTCCCTTCCATTAATAATTGTTCCTCACTAATTTCTATTTAAACTGGCGATAAACTTTAACAATGTTAATTTTGTTTTGAAAAAAAACATACATGACTGTAACAACTGAAAACATACTATTAATTGGCTCCATACTTTTGTTTATTTCACTTTTTGCCGGTAAAACATCATTTAAGTTTGGCGTTCCGGTTCTCATTTTATTTATTTCAATTGGCATGCTGGCAGGTTCAGAGGGAATAGGCGGCATCTATTTCGACAATCCCAAAACTGCCCAGTTTATTGGAATTGTTGCCCTAAATTTTATTCTATTTTCCGGTGGTTTGGATACAGACTGGAAACTGATTAAACCTGTGCTTTGGCAGGGCATTTCACTTTCGACTCTTGGCGTAATGCTTACAGCATTTTCAGTTGGCGTATTTGTATGGGCAGTTACTGATTTCACCATTTATGAAGGGCTGCTTTTAGGTTCCATAGTTTCATCAACCGATTCTGCCGCTGTTTTTTCGATATTACGAGCCAAAAGCCTTGCATTGAAAGGAAACCTCAGGGCAACCCTCGAATTGGAAAGCGGAAGCAACGACCCCATGGCCTACATTTTAACCATCGTTTTTACCGGATTGGTTGTTAGTCAGGATTCAACACTTTTAGGTATTATTCCCATGTTTTTCGCTCAATTGATTTTGGGTGCAATTATCGGTTTGGTTTTTGGGAAATTCAGCACATGGGTAATTAACAAAATTCGTCTCGACTATGAAGGTCTTTACATAGTTTTAGTTATTGCAATCATGTTTTTTACTTTTTCGTTTACCAATTTTGTTGGTGGTAATGGTTTTTTGGCAGTTTACCTGTCATCGGTTTTTCTGGGAAACCAGGATTTAATTCACAAAAAGAAAATATTGAAATCGTTCGACAGTTTTGCCTGGCTCATGCAAATTGTTCTCTTCCTTACTCTTGGATTATTGGTTTTCCCAAGTCAAATTATTCCGGTTGTTGGAATCGGATTATTAATTTCGGTATTTTTAATAGTTGTAGCGCGGCCGTTAAGTGTTTTTATAAGCCTGGCTCCTTTTAAAATGAATTCCCGCAGCAGGTGGTTTCTTTCGTGGGTTGGCCTCAGGGGCGCCGTTCCTATTGTATTTGCAACTTACCCATTATTGGCCGGAGCAGAACAAGCCAATATGATTTTCGATATTGTATTTTTCGTTTCCATTACTTCAGTTTTAATTCAGGGAACCACTTTACCAAAAGTTGCCGGCTGGCTTAACCTTACTCTTCCTGAAGAACTAAAGAAAAGAACCAAAACCGACATGGAATTGTCAGACAGTATAAAATCATTGCTCACAGAAATCCGCATTCCCAATAAAAGTCCTGTCGTTGGTAAACAGATTGTTCAGTTGGGATTGCCTCAAACTACATTGATTTCATTCATTTTAAGAAACAATAAATACATTACACCCAATGGCTCAACTACTTTAGAAGCCAATGATGCACTTTTTGTATTATCTGAAAACAAAGATTCGCTTTCAGAGGTTTTTGACTGTCTGGATATGAACCAAAATTAACGTTTCATTTCCCTTTTTCTGAAATTAAATGGAATACTTAAATGTTTCTCAAAAAGTGCTATTTTTGCGCCCAAACTAAAGAAGTTCATTAAAGCATGATTAGCAGAAGGATTATCCGTACCAAGGTGCTGCAAGTGTTGTACGCCTATTATTCCAAAGAAGATAAATCGCTTAACAACGCGGAGAAAGAGTTGTTTTTTTGTATTCGGAAAACCTACGATTTATACCATTTTTTGCTTGCTTTAGTTATTGAAATTGCCGATTATGCTGAGCAACGAATTGAAATCAAAAAAAACAAGCACCAGCCCACTTACGAAGATCTTCATCCCAACACCAAATTTATCAGCAATCAAATTATTCAGCAATTACGCGAAAACAGGGCGCTTCATGCGTACATTAATCAACAAAAGCTAAATTGGGTAAATTATCCGGAACTGATAAAAGAGCTTTACCTTTTTTTAATTGAATCGGAATTTTACAAGGATTACATGAAAGATAAAAACCGTTCGTTTTTAGACGACCGGAAGTTTGTTGATAAAATGTTCACCCATATTATTCTGATTGCAGAAGACCTTTACGAAGCTTTGGAAGAAATGAGCATTTACTGGAATGACGATGTGGAATTTACTGTTTCCATGATTTCCAAAACGCTGAAAAAGTTTAATCCGCATTCTGGCTCAGATCAAAGTCTTTTGCCCATGTTTAAAGACCAGGACGACCGCGATTTTGCCAGAGATTTGCTGCGAAAATCCATTATCAACCACGACGAATTGCGGGACCTTATTAAAGAACACTCGAAAAACTGGGATTTGGACCGGATTGCTTTTATGGATATTCTGATAATGCAACTGGCTACTGCCGAATTTCTCTACTTCCCGTCCATACCCACAAAGGTTTCGTTAAACGAATACATAGAACTTTCGAAATATTACAGTACAGAAAAAAGCCGGAATTTTATCAACGGAATTCTCGATAAATCATTAAAAGATTTAAAAATATCGGGTAAAATTAACAAAACAGGCCGTGGCCTTATTGGTGAAGTTTAGCAAAATAGAAGGACTGTAAAAGTTAAAAACCAAAACAAATGGTTATTTTTGCCGGAAATATTACAAACAATTGAATATTAACATTTAAAAGTTTATACAATGATAAACAATTTATTGATGATGCAACCCGAAGGTCAGGATGCCAATCCGTTAATGAGTTTCCTTCCGTTGCTGCTAATCGTGGTCGTATTCTATTTTTTTATGATTCGCCCACAAATGAAACGCCAGAAAGAAGTGCGTAAATTTCGCGAAAGCCTGGCCAAAGGTGATAAAGTAGTAACCACTGGTGGAATTTACGGCCGCATTGTGGAAGTTAAAGAAACTACAATTGTTCTGGAAATTGCCAAAGACATTCACATTAAAGTGGATAAAAACGGGATTATTAAAGACATGAGCGACGCACCGCAACAGCGTTAACGAACTAACAACATTCAAAAAACTAAGGCTGCCCGGTAAAAGGCAGCCTTAGTTTTTTTGTGGGTATCCTCTTCTTCAACTCTCACCTTTGGGGAGTTGACCTTAGCAGAGGGGCTTCATACATTAAACCTGAAGTGCATAATATCTCCGTCCTTTACCAAATATTCCTTTCCTTCAATGGCAATTTTACCTGCATCGCGGCAGGCATGTTCCGAGCCCAACCGAACGTAATCTTCATATTTAATTACTTCAGCCCGAATAAATCCTTTTTCAAAATCGGTATGAATAATTCCGGCTGCTCTGGGTGCTTTGGTTCCTTTTACAAAAGTCCATGCACGGCTTTCGTCGGGGCCGGTTGTAAAAAAAGTTTGCAGGTTAAGTAAACGGTAAGCAGAATGAATCAGCTTATTCACGCCCGGTTCGTCCAGTCCCAGTTCTTCCAGAAAAAGCTGTTTTTCTTCGTATTCCTCCAGTTCGGCAATATCAGCTTCGGTTGCTGCCGCAATTACCAACAATTCTGCATTTTCATTTTTAACAGCTTCTTTTACCGCATCAACATATTTGTTACCTGTTTTTGCCGAAGCTTCATCTACATTGCAGGCATACAAAACCGGCTTGTTGGTAAGCAGGAAAAAATCTTTGGCCAGTCTTGCTTCTTCATCATACAGACTTAATGTTCTGGCAGATTTTCCCTGTTCCAAAACCGTTTTATACCGCAAAGCCAGTTCGTACATTTTTTTTGTTTTAGGATCGGTGCCGTGTTTGGCCTGTTTTTCCAGTTTTTCAATACGGTTTTCAATGGTTTCCAAATCTTTAAACTGAAGCTCGGTGTCAATAACTTCTTTGTCGCGAACCGGATTAATCGAACCGTCCACATGGGTAATATTATCGTTATCGAAACACCGCAAAACATGAATAATAGCGTCTGTTTCACGAATGTTGCCCAGGAACTGGTTTCCCAGTCCTTCTCCTTTGCTGGCGCCTTTTACCAGGCCGGCAATATCCAAAATTTCAACTGTGGTTGGAACAATTCGTTTGGGATTGTCAATTTCTGCCAGTTTAATCAGCCGTTCATCGGGCACGGTAATTACGCCCACATTGGGTTCTATTGTACAAAAAGGAAAATTTGCCGACTGGGCTTTCGCGCTCGACAAACAATTGAAAAGTGTTGATTTCCCTACATTTGGCAAACCAACAATTCCACATTTTAAAGCCATTTTACTCGTTTAAAAATTTGCGGTGCAAAGGTAATCTATTCTTGATTCTTGGAGTTCTTTTTTAGAAGAAACTTCCTTTGACTGGTTTTCCAACATAGTCTTTATTTTTTTTATTTTTTCGCGCACAAGTTCGGATTCCAATTTGTACATTTGTTGAAACTCAATACTTATGATTTTACAGAATATTTCAGTTGATTGTGTAATCTTTGGTTTTAAAAACGATAAGATCAACGTTTTACTCTGGCAAGCCGAGCCCGAATTGCTGGAGAAATTTCTAACAACCGAAAAAGAATACGAACAAATAAAAGTGATTTTCGAAAAAAACCCTGCCTTAAAATCTGATAAATACTGGGGATTGATTGGAACCCATCTTCCAACTGAAGAAGATTTGGACAGCTATGCAAAAAAAATACTTCAGACCGCAACCGGCCTCGACAATGTTTATCTGAAGCAGGTAAAAACTTTTGGAGCGCTAAACCGGGTGCCTCACTACAGGGTAATAACGGTGGCATATTACGCACTCATCAATCCCGATTATCACGATTTAAAACTTTCACCTTTAGCAAAATCAGTTAAATGGTTTGATATTGACAATTTGCCCAATGTAATATTCGATTCAAAAGAAATAATTGATAAAGCATTAAAAAAACTGCGCGAAGAAGTACAATTTCATCCGGTTGGGTTTCATCTTTTACCTGAAAAATTTACGCTGACTCAACTGCAAACCCTGTATGAAGTAATTTTAGATAAAAAACTGGATACACGAAACTTCAGGAAAAAAATACAAAAAATGGATTTGTTGATTGACACCAATGAAAAACAAACCAATGTCGCTCACCGTGCAGCCAAACTTTATTCTTTCGATGTGAACATTTACCGCCAGCTTGTTGAAGAAGGATTGAATTTCAGGATTTAGTCTGTTTAAACCTTTACGAATTGAGCGGGTCTTACTGGTAAACATTTTTTATGGAGAATGACGACCGCGAACTTATTTCCGAACTGAAACAGGAGAACACCAGGGATCTGGCTTTTCATCGTTTGGTTAAACTTTACCAGGAGCGGTTGTACTGGCATATTCGTAAAATTTTATTGAACCACGAAGATACCGATGATGTTCTTCAAAACACATTTATAAAAGTCTGGAAAAGTATCGGAAATTTTAGAGAGGAATCGTCACTTTATACCTGGCTCTACCGCATTGCTACCAACGAATCCATCACATTTTTAAACTCGAAAAAGCGCCGAAACCTGCTTCCGTTAAATGATGTAAGCGATTACCTGATGGAAAACCTCACTTCTGATCCGTATTTTGATGGGGACAAATTACAAATGAAACTCCAGCATGCCATTCTTAAATTACCTGAAAAACAACGAATCGTTTTTAACATGAAATATTTTGATGAAATGAAGTACGAAGATATTTCGAAAATACTTGACACCTCGGTTGGGGCGCTTAAAGCTTCATATCATCATGCAACAAAAAAGATAGAAGAATATATAAAAAACAGTGACTAAATAATTGTCATTAAACTTTTTTTTATTTAGAGAGTCAAACATGTAAATTTTGGAAGAAATGAATGAATTTAAAAAAATTGTACCAGAATTATCGAAATTAAAAAAGGAACAGCCCTTTGGCGTTCCCGACAAATATTTCGATGACTTTTCTGCCCGGTTACATTACAGGCTGGAAGCAGAAAAACAGGCTCTTCCACAACCAAAAAATCCGTTTATTAGGTATTTGAAACCAGCCCTTGGACTGGCAGCAAGCTTTGCATTGATTTTTATGCTGGTTTACTGGCCGGTTAAAACGTTTCTTCCCAATTATCTGGCCAAAACAAACACCTATATTGAATCAACAAATGAAGATGACGCTTTCCTGACATTTATCGAGAAATTAGATGAAAACTCATTTTTTGCTCTTTTACAGGAGTCACAACCTAACGAAGAAACAGTAAATGGAGATTTTAATGATGAAGAACTGATGAGTTACCTTAGCTCTAATGTTTCTGACTATGAAATTTATTTACAAACTGAAAATTAAAAAAAATGAAAAAAATATTTTTGCTTGCTGTTCTGCTGGCTTTTGGTTCGGTAACTTTTGCTCAGTCAAAGGATAAAAACCATGAAGACAGATGGGAGAAATTCCGTGCAGAAAAGGTGTCTTTTCTCACAACAAACCTTGAGCTTTCGCCGGCTGAAGCCCAAAAATTCTGGCCGGTTTACAACCAGTTGGAAAAAGAACGCTGGGAAGCTCAAAAATTCCGCAGGGAAATGGAAGAAAAAGTGCAGGATGCACAGGAATCCATGTCGGAAAATAGTATTAAAAAGCTCACCCGTGAATTTGCAGGCAGTCTGCAAAAAGAAGCTGATCTCCTGGTTGATTACAATGAAAAATTTCTTGAAATTCTTCCAGCCGGAAAGGTTTTAAGGCTATACAAAGCAGAAAATGAATTCAGAATGTATATGATTAAAAAATTCAGAGACCGAAAAAAGAACGGAGATTAACCTCTGCAAAGGGTAATAAAAATAAAGACAGGCCACAAACCTGTCTTTTTTTATATCCAAAAAAACTTTTGATTAAAGCCCTTTAAACCATTCCTGAAAATACTTTCCTACCAGCGGTGTTTCTTTCAATTCACCCTGAATTGCACCAATGAGGCTTAAAATCCAGAATACCAAAACCACGATAGATGCAAGCCAGCCAATGATGGGAATAAAGGTTAAAATCAATCCTAACAGATAAATACCCAATAATTGGCGAATGTAGTAGCTGGCAAATTCATCTTTTTCACTGCTGTTTATAACCAATGCTATAATCCAGCCAATAATTGTAATGTGGGCGACAATTGCTTTTGTTTTTCCATCCATAACTTACAAGTTTAAACTTTTGCTTAAAAATAAAGAAATATTATTGTATCAAGGCACTAATTCTACAGAAATTAATTCCCTGTCATTTCTGATAAAAATATGGCCGTTGGCAAATGCAGGATGAGCCCATGATACACCTCTCGGAAGTTGCTTTTTTGTAGGTTCAATAATTTTAGTCCGGGCGGTTTCAATCATTCCTTTTGGAGAAAGCCTGGTAATTAGCAGTTCGCCATGTTCATTAAACATCCAAACTTTTTCTTCATTCTGAATAAAATGAATATTGGCCCACCGGTTTTTATTAACTGCGGTAAGATTCTCCCAAACCCTATCTCCGGTAAGAATTTCGAGGCATCGCAATTCGCCGTAACTGTCCACCCCATAAATATAACCATCAATAATAACGGGTGTATTCATCACACAATGAAGCGCATCGGTATTTCGTTCATTTTCGCCGCTTCGTTGCCAAACTTTTTCTGCGGTTGTGTAATCGTTGCCTAAATCAACAAGTAGCGATCCGTTGTAAAAAGCACTAACAAAAATATAATTGTTATATAAAACCGGAGTGGCAATTCCCATGGCCATTTTAAGTTTCCACGGAAATTTCCAGTAAACTTCGCCTGTTTCAGGGTCCAAACCAGCAAGATGATCTTCAGTCCACACCACCAAAACCCGTTTTCCGTTCTTTTCGAAAATAACTGGTGCTGAATAGGATGCACCATCATCGAGGTTTCTCCAGATTTCGGCACCTGTGTTTTTATTAAGTGCAACCACGCATGCATTTTCACTGCCGCCAATTTGCAAAATTATTTTTTCTCCATCGGTTAACGGAGTTGCAGCTATTCCCCAAATTGGCATTTTAATTTTGTATTCACTATTTAAATCTTTTTGCCAAAGAACCTTTCCGGTTGCGGCATCGAAACAAAACAGGTCTCCCATGGTCCCAAGCGAATATACCATTTCTTCATTTATAACAACTGAAGCCCGGGGACCGGCCGGGTATCCAATTCCTGAATACGCACAGTTATAACGGAACTCCCAGATTTTGTTTCCGGTTTGTTCATCAAAACAAAGCACGCCTTCTGTTTCTTCGGGTGTTTCCAATCTATCGGTTAAATAAACTCTGCCGTTTGCCACTGTAGGACCAGAATAACCAGATCCAACAGCAACCTTCCAGACCGGTTTAAGCTGATTGCTTTTAAATACCTCAATGCCATTCTCATCAGACCAAACTCCATCGCGGTTAATGCCCCGCCAGTCGGGCCAGTCCTGAGACACAGCATAAAAAGAATTCAGAAAAATAAAACAGGGAAGTATAAGCCAAAATAATCGCATAGATTTTATTTTAAAACCTGTGCAAGAAAAGTAAATTTTAGAATAATCTGAAAAGAAATATCAAATATCGTAATTGAAGTTCCGCAAATGGTGGCCCATCCGGTCGCGCTTTGTTTTCAGGTATCTCTGATTGAATTCGTTTGGTTTTATTTCAATGGGAATAATTTCAACAACTTCCAGCCCAAAACCTTCCAATCCTACACGTTTTACCGGGTTGTTTGTAAGTAACCTCATTTTGGTAACACCCAGACTTCTGAGAATTTGCGCCCCAACGCCATAATCGCGTTCATCGGCTTTAAAACCGAGATGAAGATTGGCCTCAATCGTATCGAGCCCCTGATCCTGCAATTTATATGCGGCAATTTTATTCAGCAAGCCAATTCCGCGGCCTTCCTGCATCATGTAAACAATTACACCTTTACCCTCTTTTTCAATAAGTTCCATCGATTTATGAAGCTGGTCACCACATTCGCAACGCATAGAGCCGAAAATATCGCCAGTCATACAGGAAGAGTGTACGCGGACAAGCACCGGTTCATTCACCTCCCATTTTCCCTTAATCAGGGCAACATGTTCGGCACCATTCGATTTTTGCCGAAAAGGAATGATGCTAAAATCGCCAAACTGAGTGGGAAGGGTTACCTCTTCTCCCCTTTCTATCAAACTTTCGCTTTGGAACAAAAAGGAAATTAAATCTTTTATAGTAATAATTTTCAGGTCGAATTTTTCCGCCAGTTTTACCAAATCAGGCAACCGGGACATGGTGCCATCATCATTCATAATTTCTACCAAAACACCCGACGGATACAAACCGGCCAAACGTGCCAAATCAACTGCGGCTTCGGTATGTCCGCTTCTGCGCAAAACCCCTCTTTCTTTTGCAATTAAGGGAAAAATGTGGCCTGGCCGTGCCAGATTCTCGGGTTTGGTTTTGCTGTCAACCAGCATTTTAATTGTAATTGCCCTGTCTTTGGCAGAAATGCCAGTTGTTACATCAGGATGAAGTGCATCAACTGATACCGTAAACTGGGTTTCATGAAAAGAGGTATTTTGCCCAACCATTAAATCAAGATTAAGGTCTTCACATCTTTTTTCGGTTAAAGCCACACAAATCAATCCCCTGCCATGAATGGTCATAAAATTGATGATTTCCGGCGTAATGAGTTCAGAAGCAATAATAAAATCACCTTCATTTTCACGATCTTCATCATCCACAACAATCACCAGTTCGCCACGTTTTATTGCTGCAATCGCTTCCGGAATTGTGTTCAGCTTAAATTCTGCCATTGTCCCCTTCCTTTAAAATCAGTTGCAAAAATAGAACAAAATATTGACAATAAAATTGATTCTTTCCCATGTGGAGAGAATGTTTAATGAACTTTTTAACTATTTGAGACATGAAATTCAGTAAAACTCAGCATGTGTCTGAAAAAGAAATCAGGCGGCTCTTTGGGATTTTTCCCAGCTTGCAGATTGTTTTCCCCTAAAGTATCTTAAAATACCCTTTATTGCGGCATAGTTGATGGCAACAAAATAGTAGGGCACAAACAACAACTTAAATCTTAACTGCCTGTTCTCCAGATACCATCCAACCATTGCCAACAGATAACACAATAGCTGGAAATAAAAAAACAAAACATAAAAACCTGAAATTTCACCGGAACCACTTTCCAGAAAAATGGCAGCATTTGTGAAAAACAGCAAAAACAGGGATATTGGAGCCAACGTCCACCGCAGAACTTTGTGGGAAAAGTACTGCCACGAAAGAACACCAAATCGAAACGGATTCAACAGGCTTTTCAGCCGGAACAATGTCTGAACTCCTCCTGCGGCAATTCTTAT
Source organism: Mariniphaga sp. (assembly GCF_041687215.1). Lineage (NCBI taxonomy): Bacteria > Pseudomonadati > Bacteroidota > Bacteroidia > Marinilabiliales > Prolixibacteraceae > Mariniphaga > Mariniphaga sp. The sequence continues at coordinate 48,851 of NZ_JAWLCI010000022.1, read as the reverse complement.
TTTTCGTTTCAATTCTTCTTTCACGTTAAGCGAAGCAGTTTCTTCTGCATAAGCATTAGGCGAATAGGCAATTTTGTACCCTTTCTGGGCAATGCGTAACGAGATGATAAAATCGTCGAGAATGGTATCGGTTTCAACCTCTTCAAAAAGTTCACGTCTGATGGCAAACAGCTCTCCCACTGCCCCAACTGCAGAATTGAGTTCAGAATCCATTCGTTTTACCCACGACTCAAACTTCCAGTAAAGTCCTTCGCCTGCTGCTGCCGCAACATCGGCCTCCTTTTCAATAATTCGTTTTTCGCCTGCTACACAACCGGTTTTAAGATTGCTAAAACAAGCCACTATTTCACGAATAGCATTCTTGTTTAAACGTGTATTTGTATCGGAAAATATAACGATTGGCGCTTTTACAAACTGCATTCCCCGGTTCATGGCATGCATTTTTCCCCGGCGCTCCGGCTGGTGAAAAACTTCGAGGTTTTCATACTTACGTAAAATATCGGGGGTACCGTCGTCAGAACCATCGGTTACCCAAACATACTGCACTTTTTCTTTGGGATAATCGAGTTGAAACGAATTTTCAACTTTTTGCCGGATAAAATCTTTTTCGTTGTAAGCAGTCACAAAAAGACAAACATCAGGTTCGTAATCTAATACTGCATTTGTTTTTGCGGAATTAAAAAGTCTTTTTAATCGTGTAATTACAAATAAAATAGCAGGGTATCCGACGTAAGCATAAATCAGAATAAAAAAAAAGATCCAGAAAAGTAATTTCAAAATCATTCAATATTCTTTTTGTAAAATTCGGTGAGTGCACCGGCGAGGGCTAAGTTATCAAATTTTTCCTGGATATATTCAATGGCATTGCGGCTTATGTTCTGAAACAGATTCTGGTCTGTAATCAGTCGTTCAACATCGGCAACAAATTCCTTTTCGTTATCAGCAATCAGTATATTTTTTCCCGATTGTGTTGAAATACCTTCGGTTCCAATTGGAGTGGAAACAATTGGTTTTCCGAGCGCCATTCCTTCAATAATTTTAATTCGCATTCCGCTGCCCGAAAACAACGGAACTACCATAATCGATTTTGAATTCATAAATTGATAGGCATCAGGCACTTCTCCCTCAAAAACAATATTTGGTGCATGAAAACGCCTGATAAGCCAATCGGGGGCTTTTCTACCTGCAATATAAAACTTCAATTCCGGGAATTTCTCGTGAATTTTTGGCCAGCATTTCTCAATAAACCAAATCAGTCCTTCCTGGTTGGGGGCCCATTCAAGCGACCCAATATGAAAAAGTGAAGGGTGTTCAAGGTTTTTGGAATGTGGAATCAGCACAGTGGTTTCAATGCCGGTAGGCGAAACGTGCGTTGGTTGTTTGTTTCCCATTTTATCAAGCAGAATTCCGTCGCGCTCGGTTATGGGCACAAGTAAATCGTAACTGTTAATAAAGCTTTTTTCAAAATTTTTAATCCTTTTGGCCAGAATTTTCAAATAGATGCGTTTTATACCTGAAGAAATCGCTGCTGTACGTTCCCATATTTCATGTTCAATATTGTGGGCACGGTAAACAATTTTGGCATCGGAATATTTTCGAATAAGCGGAATATAGGGGCAAATATAAAGGCCTTCAAGTTGAATTATATCGAATTTTTTTGCTTTTAATAACTGTTTTAGCTCGTTTGTAAATGTTTTTGAAATGAAACGAACTGCATTGTACGGTTTTCCTGAAAACAACAAATTGTATGTTGCCTCAACCGGAGAAATCCGTGCAGGAACATCAACCAGCCTGAATTCTGCCCAGTCTTTAACTGATTCGGGAATTTCAGAAATATCGGTATGGTGTTTAAGCGTATTCATAGCAAAAACAGTAACCTCGTGCCCAAGCAGGGCAAAACCGCGGGTAAGATTCAGACAAGCAATTGCACCACCATCGTTAGCCGGATAAGGCACTTTATTTGTTACCTGCAATATCTTCATTTTCGTTTTTTAAATTTATTGCTCAACTTTTCAAGTCCCAGTTTTCCGAACAATTTGCTGTAAGTTTCGGCACTCATCAGCGCTGCATCGGTGGCAGCTTTGTATGATAACCAGATTCCGACAGGTAAAAATATGAAGGTTGAAAACCACATACCGGCAAACATATCCCAAATGTCTTCGCGGGCCGATTTTTCACCGGTCATGGAAACAATGTAGTAGGCAATGAATAAAAGAATGGATACAACAACCGGCATTCCCAAACCACCTTTTCGGATAATTGCGCCCAATGGTGCGCCAATAAAAAAGAAAATAAGAACAGCCAGCGAGAGGGTATATTTTCGGTGCCGCTCCATGGTGTATTTATTCAGGTTCTTTTTGCGGTTATACAGCTCATCATCGTACATGTTCAGCGTTTGCACATTGTTTCGTGCTTCGGAAAGAGCTGCCTGGGTAATTTCAGCTTTTACCCATTTATCCTGCTTTTCAAAATATTCATCGAAATTAAATATTGAATCTGCCGCAACATCCACTTCCCGTTTTAACGAATCGTGCTGGGCTGTCAGGTTGTGAATTTTTCGGGTAACTGGCGAATTTATCCTGATTTGCAGCATAAAATTCCGCAGCCGCCCGTAGTAATCTGTTCCAAGAGAATCTTCCATAAACCGAAGCTGTTCAATATTCAGCATTCGATATGTATTTCTGAATATATTTTCGTCACGCCGGTTAAAGTCAAAACCGCGCACCTTAACTCTAATGGTTTGTTCTTCAAAATTATCCCGTCTGAATGGGTAAGTTTCCTGACCCCGCCGCGCTTGCTGTCTGTTTTCTTCCGAGTAATTTACTCCGTTGTACAGGTTTAAAACCATAAACTTTTTGTCTTCGGTAATGCGCAAATACCCAGAATCGGCTACGGTAACACTTTCATTGGTGCGGTTACGTGTGTGGTCATAAATCAATAAATCGTAAAGTATGTTTGTTTTTTTGTCTTTACTTCCAATACGAATACTGTACCCGTCAATTTCGCTGGTAAACACACCCTCCTGCAAAACCAACTCCGGGCGTTGCTGTTTCACACTCCATAACAAAGTGGTAAACCTTAAATTGGTGTGTGGTAAAACGTAATTGGCAAAATAAAATGCAGTAAAAGTCACTAAAATTGCAATAAACATCAGGGGTTTCATAATCCTGTATAATGAAATGCCCGATGATTTCATGGCCAGGAGTTCGTAATTTTCACCAAACGAACCAAACGTCATAATAGATGCCAGCAGCATAGCCAATGGAAAAGCGTAAGGTAAAAGACCAAATGATGCGTAAAACAACATTTCGGCCAGAACCTTAATATCAAGTCCTTTACCAACCAGGTCGTCCACGTATTTCCAAAGAAACTGCATAAGCAGCACAAACACCACGATAAAAAAGGTCATAAAAAAAGGACCTAAAAACGATTTTATGATGTACCAGTGTAACCTCTTCATCAATAGTTTTCAATTATTTGAAACTGCACAAAACTATATAATTTAAGAATTTAACATGCTAAATAAAGGTTAAGAAGTATAAAGAAACTACAATAAGTTGCTTTACAGGGATATTGCAAAACTGAAACAAGGGTAATTTTTCTGTCAGGAGCCGAGAATATGTTTTAAATCTGCAATTTGAGTATTCCAAAGCTCACGTGTTTCTTCCACTTCATCCTCTTCGGAAAAGTCAACAATTATTAAAGAAACATCTCCTGTGAGTTCATCCTGTGATATTTTAAATTCAAAATACAAACTTTCGTTTTCTACCCAGGTAAACCGAACCAGCCGGTTTTCCTTTCGCAGGGTCATTTCAGCCGTTTGCTCCGACCCTTCCCAAATAAAAGTATAACGTTTTCCCTGTACACGTACATCGTCGGCAAACCACTCGGCCAAACCCGATGCCGTACTCAAACGGTTATACAAAACCTTTGGTGAACAATTAATTACATACTCAAATTGGACTTTTTCCATTTTAGTCATCTTAGTTTTGCGGCAATATAGTTATTCTGTTTTTAAGAAACAACAAGATAATAATTTGCTGTTTAGCTTTCAGACAAATTTTTTGAAAAAAATCATGCCGAAAAGAAATAAATACTATATTTGCACCTCGAAAATTTCGAGGAAAATGGCGAGGTTGCTCATCCCGATAACTATCGGGAGGTTAGAGCGTCCCGATTTATATCGGGAAGGTCGGCAGGGCAAACCTTTTTGAAGTTCTGTATAAAATAATGGCGAGGTAGCTCAGCTGGTTAGAGCGTCCCGATTTATATCGGGAAGGTCGGCAGGGTAAACCAATTTAAGTTCTGTATAAAATAATGGCGAGGTAGCTCAGCTGGTTAGAGCGTTCCGATTTATATCGGGAAGGCCGGCAGGGCAAACCAATTTAAGTTCTGTATAAAATAATGGCGAGGTAGCTCAGCTGGTTAGAGCGCGTGATTCATAATCACGAGGTCGGCGGTTCAGGTCCGCCTCTCGCTACGGATAATCAAGAGGTTGCAAAAAATTTTGCAACCTCTTTTCATTTTGTACAAGCTTTAGGCTAATTTCAGTTTACCGGGCAACCGTTACTCGCTTTTTACCTTCACATTCCTAAACATAAATGCATTGTCGCTAAGCCTTAATTCTTTCCCGCTGGCGGTGGTTACATTTTTGAGAATAACTTCTTTAGTTATGACATAGGGAAACTCCTCCTTGTAAGATTCATCTTTCATTTTTGGATTGAAATTGGCAAAAATGGCCGGTCCCTGGTAATTTTCAGGATGGCTGGAGTCGTCAATTTTAAGGTTTTCGATGGTAATCCGTTCCGGCATGTAACAGGTGTATCCGAAATCATGCTGCCCGGAATTGGATCCTCCAAACAGACTGGCACTGACTGGTCTGCCTCCGGCGGGCACAAAAATGCAATTGCGGATAACAAACTCTCCCTCCCATGTACTGCCGTAATCTGAGCGCAGGTTGATGAGTGTCCGTCCGCGGATGGTAGAATTCTCCACGGTAAAAGTTCCGGTACCTATTGCATTGATTCCCATATGTCCTAAAGTTGAATTGCGAATGGTAGCATTGGCAACTCCCATGTGGGCATCGAACCTGGAAAAGGTGCAATTGTCCAAAATAAGATTCTTGCAGAAATTGGACCCCATAAGTCCCCAATATGTACCGTCGTTAATGTCATTGGTTTGGCTACAGTTTACGAATGATACGTTGAGGGCCCGGTTGAGAGAAATGTCGTAAGTTCCCATGGAGACCGGAACTCCTGCCGAGCCAATGGTTCGGTAAGTTTTATGGCCAGTGAGGATTGTATTTTGTACCGTCACGTAAGCGCAGTTGCTTACATTGATGAAACCGCCATAAGGCGCACCATGGTCTCCTTCGCCGGTAACGCGGTGTTCAAGTCCGTCCACAATTACATTGGAACGCCTGATGGCAATGCCCCGGCTGTAGTAGGTGTATTTCGATTCTGCCTTGTTGGCAATGGTTGTAAAACGTCCGCCGGTGATGTTTAACGTTGTTTCGTCCATAGGAAGAGCGGTGATTTCTGTAATCTGATCAAATTCCCAGATGATTGGCGCGTCCATATCCACATGGCCGTTTTTGTCAACGATAAAAATATCCGTTTGAGATGATCCATTGTTTTGGTTCGGTCCAAACCGGATGTAACGCTTTACATTGGAATCGGTGACGGTTATCAAACAGGTACCTGGCAATGAAATATCAATTTTCCCCTGATTTCTTTTAAGGGAAGAAATTCCTTCAGGTTTGAACGGTTCCAGGCTGGAACTAACCATAAAAACATGTGCATTACGATTTTCAACATCGGTATCATCAATGATAAAGGCAGCCGTGCTAAAATCGGTATCGGTCCGTATAACCGCCGTGCGGTCCTTTCCGCCAATGTAATAATTAGCTCCCTTGTCGGCTTTTACAGAAAGGCCGTGCTGATTGGCGAATGCATGGGTTGCAGCAATGGCGTCCATATCATCGGTTTGGCCGTCGCCCCTTGCACCGAAGTCGCTGTATCGGACCACCCCATTCGCTTTAAATTTACGTTCATCCTTTTTGGATACATTTATTATTAAATCCCCTGTTTCACTGGTACTTACATGTGTTTTGTTCTTGCTAAAAGTTAATACCACATTGTCGGGGAGGTTTTTAGACTGCCCCTGGGCCATAATGCATACAACGAAAAACAGGGAGAAGAAAATGAAAATTTGTCTCATCACTAAAGTATTTTTTATTTGAATTAATTTTTGAATTGCTCAATAAAATTGCTCACTACTAAGTTTGCGTGTAAATATTATCATTAACCGGCAATTTTCAAGCATAATCACAAAAAAAATTCAAATCCATAAATTAATGAAAGAAAAATTGTGGTTTTCAGAAAAATATTTTTTCATTCATTATAAATGAACCAGAAACACATTTCTGTTTTTAAAAAGTGAAATGGCAATAACGCAAAAATCTACTAAAACCAGTTAAACAATATATTGATTGTCAATCTATCTGATAATTCCGTTTGTCCACCAACAATAACTTTTCATCCACAGAAAAAGAACATTCGGCATCTTTCACAAAATCAGATAAAAAAGATGTTTTAATTTTAATTGTATTAAAATTGGCCTATAAAATAAAACTCACTAAAAATGGATGAATCGAATGAATCAACCAATAAGCTTATCAAAAAAAAGATAGCTGAAATAGCTGCTATCGAAAATGACATACCAGGTGTTATTATAATTTGGAATGCAGAAGATTTTAGTTTGAAATACATGTCAAAAAGAGGTCTGGATTTTTTAGGAATGACAATCGATGAAATCCGGAAAATGGGTGTAAATTATCATACAAGCATATTGAATCCGGAAGATTCTGTTGAGTATACACCTAAAATATTCGAATTACTGCGACGTAACAATAATGAAGAAATTATTTCGCTTTTCCAGGAAGTCAGGCCGCCCCAGCAAATCAATTATAGTTGGTTTATTACCGGTTGTAAGGTTTTGTTAAGAGATAATGAAGGACATCCTAAACTTTTGATTGGGATGTCAATACCTATCGATTCGTTGCTTGAGATGGCCCAAAAAGCGCAAAGGATAATCAGTGAAAAGAATTTCATGAATGAGCATATCCATCAATTCGATTTACTTACTAAAAGGGAAAAAGAACTGCTAAAATTTTTTGCTCTTGGCTTTACAAATGATATGATTTCCAAAGAACTTTTTATTTCGGTTGAAACCGTTGCGACACATCGTAAAAACATAAAACGCAAACTGGGTTGTAAAACCAATTACGATTGCACTCATTTTGCACAGGTATTTAACCTCATCTAATTCATTTCCTGTCATTTCTTAGCTATCGAGAAAAATACCCGATATCGGGTATTGACTTGGATTATTTATTGATATAATTTTATATCAGACAAATTAGTCTTTTATTGTTTGGTGCTATTAACATGAAATCTTAAATCTCAAAATCATGAAAAGGAATTTTATACTTAGGCTTAGAAGTCAGGATGATATGAAGTTTACGATTGCTTCGAAATCCGGACAGCAGAAAACAAAAAAATTACTATTCAGAATCAATTTGTTCTTTATTCTTTTGTGTAGTTTGTATCCGCTGCAATCAGCAGCTCAACAAGTTCGAATTTACAACATCGAAAACTCCGGCTTGCCTCATAATCAGGTTAAATCCATCGCAATTGATGCACACGGAAATAAATGGTTTGGTACATTTTATGGCGAAGTTATAAAATTTGACAATGAGAACTGGACCGTTTATGACAATACGAATTCAGGTTTACCCGGTGAATATCGAATAAGTTCAATTGCCATAGATGCCCAGGACAATAAATGGTTTGGTGCTTCTTTTAATCCAACCCTCGATCAAGGTGGAGGATTGGTAAAATTTGACAACTTAAATTGGACCGTTTATAACACTTCAAACTCCGGTTTACCAAATAATACAGTTACAGGAATTGCGATTGATAGCCTGGGCAATAAATGGATTGGTACCTGGAGTGGGTTAGCCAAATTTGATTCAAAATGGACAAGTTATCTTTCATCAAAACCAATTGTAGCAATTAATATTGACAATTACGGAAATAAATGGATAGCAACACAAAGTGAAATTGCAAAATTTGATGATACCAATTGGACTACTTACAAATATTCAAAATCCATAATACCTTATTATAACGGGAATGGAGGAATCACTTCAATCGCATTTGACAAGAAAGGAAATAAATGGTTCGGAGTCGGAGAAGATTGGGACTCAGGGGCAGCAGGTGGAGTTACAGAATTTGATGATGTAAATTGGACAAATTATAATAGCAATAATTCAGGTTTATATTACAGTGTTGATTGTATTGCAATTGACAAGGAGGGAAATAAATGGTTTGGAGCATCGACATGGATAGAAAGTGCACTTATAAAATTTGATGGTACCAACTGGACAGTTTATGATAGCAATACTTTGGGTTACACATTTGATTGGATGAATTCAATCGCCATAGATGACCTGGGAAATAAATGGATCACAACTGGAAATTACGGAGTAATTGTTTTCAATGAAAATGGATTAACTGTTGGTTTAGATGACAAACTATCCGACAGTTCAGATGATTTCGCGGTTTACCCCAATCCTGCAAAAAATTTCATTTCAATTAATGCAATGCAATCCGGGATTTTGGAGATATTCAACTTTGCCGGAGAGATTATTAAAACTTCCGAAGTGCAAGCAGCGCCAACGAAAATCAACATTTCTAATTTTCCCAATGGAATTTATACTATCCGGGTTACTTCAAGTAATAAAACTGTTGCAAAAAAATTTATCAAAAATTAACAACTGGATTGAAATGCATAACTAGTTGAAATATAAAAAATTAATTTAAATCTTAAATCTCACAATCATGAAAAAGAATTTTAAACTTTTTGGTAGCGCATTAATAGTGCTGTTCGCAATGTTTTCCTGCGATAAACCTGAAATGGATCCGATGCCTGAACTTATTGAACTCAAACGGGCCAATAATGGCATGATAAAATCGTATGACAATACGATGGTTTTAAAATGGAATGAAGCCTTGAGTACGGCAATTGACGCTAAAATGCCACCACCTGCCGAATCCAGAATTTATGCGATGGTAAGCATTGCAGTGCACGATGCATTAAACAACGTTGTACCAAAATATGAAACCTATGCACTGGATAACAATTGGAACGACGGAAAAGAAGTATCGAAAAAAACAATTTATCCGGTTGCCGATGCTGCCGTGGCACAAGCCGCACATGATGTTTTGGTCGCATTATATCCACTTTCGAAACCAAACGTCGATAATCTTTTAACTGCCTGTTTATCTGAAATTGAAGATTCTGAGTTGAAAGATATCGGAGTCCAGATTGGCACAGAAGCAGCAGCGGCTATTCTCAGTAAAAGACAAGGCGATGTTTTACCTGTATTTCAGGTTATTGATCAGGGAACTGAACCCGGTGAATACCGTTCCACACCCCCGTTTTTATTTCCCAACCCACCGGTATGGAGCGCAAACTCAGCTTATGCACCATTCTGGGGGAACACCGAACCTTTCGGTATTCTGTCGGGTGACCAGTTTCGCCCAAATCCGCCATATGCAGTAACTTCGCCGGAATACACAGCCGACTATAACGAAGTGAAACTTTTGGGAAATAACAACAGTGCGGAACGAACCGAAGAACAAACGGAAATGGTTGTTTTCCTCACAGAAAATATGCCCAGCATGCTGAACAGGGTGGCAAAAGCAATGGTCGTTAAAGAAAAACTGAACGGTTTTGATGCCGCCAGGCTGCTGGCCCTTACCCAAATGACGGTTGCAGATGCCATCATCTGCTCATTCGATGGCAACTACCATTACAAATTCTGGAGGCCGCTTACCGCTATTCAGCAAGGAGAAAATGACAATAACCCCGATACAGAAGGCGATCCTTCGTGGGGGCCGGTTACGGCAGCAAGGGTAACACCTGCCATACCTTCGTATCCCTCTGCTTATTCTGCTGCTGGCAGAGGAGGCGCTGAGCTGTTTAAAATGTATTTTGGGACTGATAATAAATCATTTACGATAGAAAGTTACATGACAGCGGGTGAAAGAAGCTACACGAGTTTCTCCCAGTTAGCTACCGACATGGGCGTTTCCCGGATTTACGGAGGTCACAATTTCAGAAACGATTATCTTGCCGGAGATAAGATGGGAAGGGAAGTGGCTAAATATGTATATGAAAATAAATTAAAAGAATTGAAACCTAATCAGTTAGTAAAGTGAATCATGAAAAATCAATTCTGAAAAGCTGTTTCCTTATAGTTCTGGTCATTGCGCTAACCAAAGATTATGGTATTTCAGTCCGTTGTGTAAAGGATTAACATGGAATCAAAAACTGTTTCACACATGAAAAGGCAAATAGCCAGGCTTTAGTCCCGGATTAGGAAGAATTGAGTTGTTACCTGTCAGCTTTTTAAATACATCAGGATAACTTTTACCAACAGGCAATTCAATTTTTCCTATTTCAACATCATGATTGGAAAAGGCTGTCACTTTTTTTATGGACACAATGTAGGATCTGTGAATCCGAAGAAATAAACTCTGAGGCAACATATTTTCAACACTGCTGATAGGATATTTCACCTTTAGTTCGTTCTCATTTTGCCTGTGAATTATGATATAGTCCTTAAAACTTTCAATGTATGTAATATCCTTTAAGAATACTTTTACCATTTTTCGGTCTGTCCTGAAATATAAAAATCCAGGTTCAGAATTGTGCTGAACAGAATCTGTTTTGTAGCTCTGGCAGAATTTGTTGACAGCTTTTAAAAAACGTTCAAACGACACCGGTTTTAATAAATAATCAATGGCATCCAGTTCAAATGCTTCAATGGCATAATCTTTATTGGCAGTAGTAAAAATTACCTTCGGGGGCCACTGAATAGTCTTTAACATTTGGGTTCCGGGCAATCCGGGCATATTAACATCAAGAAACATGAGATCGATATTTTCGTTATTCAAAATATCAATAGCCCGAAAAGCATTGTTGCATGTTCCAACAATTTCCAGATAATCCAAATCATCAATATAGCTTTTCAGAATTTTAACCGCAATTGGTTCATTATCCACTATAAGACATTTCCATTTCTTCATCCTGTTTTTTCAATACAATTCTGAGATTAACAACAATAACTTCTTCCAAACTTATATTAAATTTTATTCGACATAAATACATGATTACCAGCATATCCAAAAGCGAATAAACAACAATAAAAAACCCGGGCAAAAAAAACGAGGCATTAACAAAAGACCTTACCTGATCTGTTTGTAAACCAAATCCCCAGGTAAAATAAATTACAACGAAAATCCAAAATAAAAGATACAACAGAATGGTCCTGGTTAAAGATCCCCAATCTAATTGTCTGGTTGTCATATTTTTATTTTGAACTAAATTTAAAGAAAATTTCTGAATAAAAATACAACTGCCGGCTCAGAAAATTATTTAGTTGTAATTCCTATAAACTGCTTTAACCTTTTTACAACTAATATGTTATAGTCCTTACAGAATTTTCTAACAAGAAAATGTTCTATTTTTCACTGATTTAACTAACACAATTATGGTGACAAAATTCTACACTCCGCATGCGTTACTGCAGGATTTTATCCAGTGCATCATGGTTATTCATGCAGAGGTGGAAACAAATGGATCAGCAGTAGTTTGCCCCTACCCTCCTGCTCCGCAAAACTCACTTTTCTTTTACATAAACGACCGCATTAAAGTTTTAAAAGCGGACGAAACTGAATTCAGGTTGCAACCCCGAAGTGTGGTTGTTGGACCAATGATAACCCGTGTTATGCTCGATATCAACAAGAGCCACAAGGCTGTCAGGGTTGGATTTCACCCGGGTGGGTTGCACCGGTTTTTGGGACTTTCCATGGCCGAAATGATTGACAGGCACTTTGATGCAATGGATGTTTACGGAAGCGAAATGGTAGAAGTAAACAACAAACTGCAGGAAGCCAAAGACTTCGATGAAATAAAAGATGTAATTGAATCCTTTTTGCTGAAAAAAGTAAATGCGCTGAAAAAAGCTTTGCCTTTCGACAAAGCCATGCTCGAACTTATGCGCACCAGTGGAAACATGCCCATTGAAAAAGTTGCGTCGCTGGCCTGTTTAAGTATCCGCCAGTTTGAACGGGTAAGCAAAGAACGGATTGGTATTCCTCCAAAGTTTTTTGCCCGGCTGATTCGCTTTTCGAAGGCATACCGGATGCGTGAAAACTTTCCACAGATGAGTTGGACCACCATTGCACACCACTGCGGTTATTTCGACCAAATGCATTTTATCCGCGACTTTAAGCAATTTGCAAGCGTTGTCCCAGGCATTATTGAACGCTATCTGGAAAAAGCCCCAGTGAAGTTGCAAGCCGAATTAAGGATATAATTGTCGTTTTTATACTATTTTCTCTCATTCGAAACATCGAAATTTGAAAAAATAAATTTTGATGTGATGAAGACAACTAATTTTCTTTTTACAATTGCTGCAATCATGCTGATTCAACCGCTAAGTGCACAGGATTTCAGCCAGTTAAAAACAATTGAAGGGCACAGTTTTCGGGTATATTACAGTCATGATTGCGACCAAAGAGCCCGACTGATTTCCAACCGTGTTCACCAGGCCAAAAACTATTTTGAAGAACTGCTGGATTTCAGCCCAACAGTAACATTACTTATTTTAAATGAAGATGATTGGCCAAAGTTTACAAACTTTCCGGTTTACGGAATGCCCCACTACAACGGCGACAGCATTTTAATTGTTGCTGCAAATGATAATCTTTTCTGGAAAAGTTTTGTGCCACCACCCGACCAAATGCCTGATAATCTGCGAGAACAAATTCATACAGTTTACCGAACCGATTCGGGTGAACTTAGCATGCAGGCCTTTTTTGATTTACTGGCAATTCACGAACTCGGACACGCTTTTCATTTTCAGGCCAATTTAAATATGCAGCGTAAATGGCTGGCGGAGTTGTATGTAAACAGCCTGCTCCATGCTTATGTTGCCGAAGTTGAACCTGAATCACTGCCTGCCCTCACCCTGATTGCCAAAATGGTTCTTGGTACAGGAACCAAAGGTTTAACCTATACCAGTCTTGAAGACATTGAGAACCGTTACGATGAAATAGGACAGAAATATCCGAACAACTATGGCTGGTATCAATTCAGGTGGCATAGTGCCGCAGAAAAGATATATGATTCCAACGGAGCACGGATTAACAGGACATGGTGGGATGCACTAAAAAGCAGAAACGAAAAACTTTCAGATACAGAATTGTTGTTGTTTCTTGAAACTGAAATTGGTGAAAGTGTTGCCGACGTTTTGCGTTACTGGGATAGGGATACCGTAGAATAATGAAAAAACAGTATTGCGTTTTCCTGCTAACACTGAATTATTCAGCCGTCGATATTGCGGTTATTCTTAAATCATAAGCATTTATCCAATTTAAGCAACTACCTTTAGAAAAATTTAAAGACTGATATTAAATGCAAGTTGCTGTAAACAGGAAGAATATTAAATTTCTTCCGGATTCATCGAGGGTAATTGCCCGGTTCCTTTATACCGGCAACGAAAGGGCACTAAATACCATCCGTTCTGTGCTCAAAATGAATGAAGAATCAGCAGTACAGGCATTAAATCCCATTTTAAGGGATTACTCACTGCGCCATAGAAATATCTCTAAAATATTTGAAAAACACTTTAACAAAATCTCCGATCTTTTAAAAACATTGGATGTTTCCCCTGAATCACTCACTATATATCAAAAAATATTAATCGGCTCTTATTTTACGATGGAGTATTCCATTGAAGCGGCAGCTTTTTTTAATCCATCTGTGGTTGAACACCCCGATCAGTCGGAAACAGGTACAGACGAAAAAAGAGTGATAATCAGTTTCAGGGCAACCGGAGAAGGCCATATTTCGTCCATAGTTTTTCGCACCGGTGTATTGGATAAAAACAACAACCTTTCTGTTGAACCGTTTGGTAATAAGCTGGAAGAAGCTCAACATATAAGAAAGCATATTTACGATAAAAGCTTCTTTAAAAGCAAGCTCGATGAAATGAAAGATTTTCATTCCCTTATTCCGTCCAATTTAATCCTTGATAAACTAAACGATACATTTACTTATGGAGAACTCCGGGATTGTATAAAAGATGCAAGGAGTTCGCTTCATCTGGCCGCAGATAAAGAAATGCTGTACAATCAAATCATGTGGTTGGCTCTGTCGCATTACGAACTTCAATTTTCACTGGATACCAACATTTCTGAACGGGTCATTTTTCCGGTTTCGGTAAATGAAAAGAACGGAATTGAAGATGCCCGCTTTGTTAAATTCACGGAAGATAACGGTGATATCATTTATTATGCTACTTATACTGCCTACGATGGAACCACCATATTACCAAAAATGCTTGAAACCCGTGATTTTTATCATTTTAAAATATTGCCGCTTCATGGTGAAATTGCCCAAAACAAGGGGATGGCACTTTTCCCCCGCAAAGTGAACGGGAAATATACCATGCTGTGCCGGTTGGATGGGTCCAATAATTACATTTCTTATTCTGATAATATCAACATCTGGCGCGAAGCCAAACTATTACAGCAACCTGAATTTCCCTGGGAATTTATTCAGATTGGCAATGGAGGTTCTCCCATAGAAACTGAAGAAGGCTGGTTGGTGATAACCCATGGAGTTGGCCCCATGCGCGAATATACTTTGGGAGCCTCATTGTTCGACATCAAAAACCCGGAGAAGGAAATCGGAAGGTTAAAAAATCCCCTGCTGGTTCCCAACACCGAAGAACGGGAGGGATATGTTCCCAACGTGGTTTATTCCTGCGGGTCGATGATTCATAACGATGAACTGGTTATCCCTTATGCCATGTCGGATTATGCATCAACCTATGCAACAGTTAATTTACGCGAGCTTTTAAATGAGTTGAAAAATTCGAAACAGAATTAACAACAAAAAGGTTATTCCTGAAAATGTCCTGATTTTCCCCCTGTTTTTGAACAAATTACAGCACCCTCAAAAATCTGAAATGTGTGAATGATGTAACTCTTATCCTGAATTGTGTAACAAGTAAGGTGTTTTTATCCGGTATCTTTGGATATATTAATATTTAAATATCACAAAATGAAAAGAATTATTTTTTTCGTGTTTGCACTGGTGTTTGTTTTGAGCTCAACAATAGCTTTCGCCAGTAAAAACGACAAAACTGCTGATTCAGACAAATTGGCTGTTCCCGTGAAAACGGAAAACAAACTGACTGATGAAGAAATTGACCGTATTACCAAACGTGTTGAAGAAATCCGTAAAATGGATAAAAGCGACCTGACAGGTGAAGAAAAAAGCGAACTGAAAAGTGAGCTGAAGGAAATGAAAAAAGATGTGAAAAAAGCCGGCGGAACGGTTTACATTGGTGGCGCTACGCTTCTTTTAATTATCATTTTGGTACTTTTATTGGTTTAATCGAGGTAGTAAAAAATTTGTGCAATTCCTTTTTATAAGGATGCACAAATTTTTTTTGTTTATTCTATATCAGAAATTGTATATAAGAAAATTAATTCTAGTAACCATTCGACACCTTGGGAATCAAAACATCTGTAAATAAACATTTTAAGTTTTTTGACAAAAGGTTGATTCAATTAAAATTTTCCTCTTCGCCAAATAAAAAACCATGGCAGGAATCCTTTCAATAAAAAATAACCTGAAAATACCTCTCGGCATTTTTTTCATTCGGAGGGTATTTTTCATTTCCATGTTTGTTTTCCTGACATTTTATTTGGCCTCTTCTCAGGCGTATTTTCAGCAGGAAGTTAATTTTGAAATTAATGTTTCGCTCAAGGATAGTCTCCACGAACTTCAAGCATTCGAAAAAACAGAATACATCAACCATTCTCCCGACACGCTTCATTTTCTGTATTTTCATTTGTGGCCCAATGGCTATTCAAATAACAACACCCCTCTGGCCAAACAAGTGTTCCGGACGAACGGGAAGTCGAAGTTGTTCGATGACCCGGAATTGCGCGGATTTATTGATTCGCTGGACTTTAAAGTAAACGACAGACAGGTTCAGTGGAATTTATTGCCCGGCCAGCCCGACATTTGCCGGATTGACCTGAACGAACCCCTGAAATCCGGCGACACCATCAATATTACGACTCCTTTCCGCGTAAAAATTCCCAAAGGAGTGACCTCAAGGTTAGGCCATATCGGCGAATCCTATCAAATTTCGCAATGGTATCCCAAACCGGCAGTTTATGATCGGAATGGCTGGCACCAAATGTCGTATCTCGATCAGGGGGAGTTTTTTTCCGAATTTGGCCGTTTTGAGGTGAACATTACGTTGCCTGAAAATTATATTGTAGGTGCAACCGGAAACCTTCAAAACCAAAGTGAAATTGAAAAACTCGAAAAACTTGCCGCCGACACCTCATGGGTAATTGCTTCGCACATTGGGAGTGTTCCTTTCCCGGTTTCATCAAAACATTTAAAAACACTTCATTACATGGCCAGCAACGTGCATGATTTTGCCTGGTTTGCCGATAAGCGGTTTAATGTAATGAAAGGAAAAGTGAGCCTCCCCGGTTCGGGAAGGGAAGTAACCACCTGGACGATGTTTACCAACCGGCAGTCAAATCTTTGGAAAGACGCCCTGGATTATGTTAATGATGTGATTTTATGGGCTTCAGAAAAAATTGGCGATTATCCGTATGAAAGTTTCACAGCAGTTCAAAGCGCCCTGAGCGCCGGTTACGGGATGGAATATCCGGGTATTACCGTAATTGGCCTTGCCGAAGATGCTTACTCGCTTGACGAAGTGCTTGTCCACGAAATTTTACATAACTGGTTTTATAGCGCAGTGGCCACCAATGAAAGGAAATATCCGTTCTTGGACGAAGGAATAGTAAGTGCTTTTACCGCAAGGTACATGAAGGAAAAATACCCCCTCAAGAAACTTTGGCAGGTTTATTTTAAAAACTGGAAACTGGCAAGCTTTTTAAACATCGACCATTTGCCTGTGGAACATATGCAGGAACTGGAATGGCTGGTTCAGGCCCGCAACAACCTCGAGCAGCCCATCAACCTGCCGGCAACCGGATACAGCGATTTGAATTATGGCATCATTCTTTACAATAAAGCCGCTACAGCTTTTAATTACCTGCGGGCTTCACTCGGCGACTCGCTTTTTGATGCCACCATGCGCGAATATTATCAAAATTGGAAATTCATGCACCCCCACCCCAACGATTTGCGCATTGTATTGGAAAACGTTACCGACAAAGATTTAACCTGGTTTTTCGATGATTTATTGGGAACAACCCAACGGCTGGACTATAAAATGGCTCGGCTGGAGAATCAAAAACTGCTTGTAAAAAACGAGGGAGAACTGGTTTCACCACTGGTCATAGCCGGCATGACCGGAGATTCAATTTATTTCGAAAAATGGGTGGATGGATTTGCGAATGAAAAATGGATTGAATTGCCCGAAGGTGATTATTCAGAAATAAAAATCGACCCCGGACATGTTATGCCCGAAATTTTCAGAATGAACAACAATATTCAAAAAAACGGTCCTTTCCCAAAGGCTGATCCCATTCAAACCCAACTCCTCTTTACCGTTGATGATCCCGAAAAACTTACCCTGATGTATTTGCCGGCAGTTAATTGGTCCAGGGAAAACGGTTTTATGCTGGGGATGGCGTTTCACAACGGCTTCATCATTCCAAAACCTGTGGAATATTTTGTGATGCCGTTTTATGCATTTGGCAATAAAGATTTGGCGGGGTTTGGTAAGATAAGTTTCAATATTACATCTTATGATAAATTTATCAGGCTCGCCGCTATTTCTTTGGAAGGAACCCAATTTGGAGCGCCGGGCAATCAAAACTACCAAAAGGTAAAAACCGGTGTTGATTTATATTTCAGAAACCGGGACATGACTTCCCCGATAACCCAAAAAGTGTTTGGGAATTACATTGCCGCTTCCAGCCTGCATCAGATTGAACAGTCGGAGAAAGCTCAAATGAATTCTTACCTGCAATTTGGTTACCAGTTTGAACGGAACAGTTTGATGAATCCATTTTCCCTGCTGGCCGATTTTGAATCCGGGAAATCGCACCAGAAAGTTTCGGTTGAACTCAATTACAGACTTAGTTACTACGGACAAGATAACGGGTTGGATATCCGGTTATTTGCAGGAATCATGTTGAAAGAGGATTCGGAAATTCCTTTTTACGCTTTTTCACCCGGCGGACGGAGTGGCCGTGAATTGTATCTTTACGAGGGAACGTACCCCGATCGTTTTGCGGTTTTTCCAACCAGTTTCTGGTCGCGGCAAATGAGCCTTTCCGAAGGCGGTTTGGTGTCGCCGATAAACGACAGCCTGGGCTACAGCTGTGGGCTGGTTTCCTTGTCTTTAACAAGCAGCTTGCCTGGCAAAACCAGCCGGTTGCCCGTAAAACCTTTTGTTAATTTGCTTTTAAACGATAAAGGTTTTGGCAGCAGAAACAATTCTCCCGTTTTCTTTGAAGCAGGCTTAAAGACAGGTATCGGAAATATTTTCGAAATTTATGTTCCGTTGCTGGTGTCCAAAAACATTGACTCCGCCACCGAAACATTTAAAAACAGGATTCGTTTTGTTTTCTCACTTGATTCGTTTGGCAAAGGAAAATTGTTTTTAAATTAGAGAATGAAAAAAATGTATGAATCAGAGCAAACCAAATAAAAAATTTTTACATGAACTCATTAGCTTATTTTATGTTGAATAAATTAGTATTAACATAAATATTGAAATTGCGTAAATACAAATGGGCAATTTATTAAATGAAAAGTATAGAAATTCCTAAAAACCTTTATGGTCGGGAGAAAGAGATCGAAATTTTATTTGAATCATTCGAAAGAATAACCAAAGGAATTGGTGAAATATTAACTGTGCCGGGAACTTCCGGCGTTGGAAAAACTGCGCTGGTCCAGGAACTTGAAACACCTGTTAAAAACGAGAACGGCTTTTTTGTAAGCGGAAAGTTCGAGCAGTTTCAACAAAACATCCCCTATTTTGCTTTTCGGCAGGCGCTGAGAACACTTTGTCATATCATTCTTGCAGAGGATGAATTCATCCGCGAACAATATACAACTGAAATTCTTGATGCCGTTGGTTCGCAGGGCCAGGTATTAATCGATTTGGTGAGTGAATTTGAACTGCTGCTTGGGGCGCAACCTCCTCTTGGCGAAATCAGTCCGCAGGAGGCACGGTATCGTTTCACCGATGTTTTGCGAAAGTTTTTAAATGTAATATGCAAACCGGAGCATCCGCTGGTATTGTTTCTCGACGACTGGCAATGGGCAGACACAGCCTCACTGGAACTGCTTAAACAACTGGAGGTTGGAAAAACATTACGGTACATTCTGGTCATACTTTCCTATCGCGATAATGAGGTAAATTCCAGCCATCCGTTAACAGCAACACTGGAAGAATTAAAACGCAATAATATAATCTTAAACCGGTTAAAGGTTAGCAACCTGACCCAATCAGACGTGCAAAACATTTTGGAAGATACGTTGCAACCTGCCGCAAAAGATATTGAAAAACTGGCTGCCGTTATTCATAAAAAAACGTTGGGAAACCCGTTTTTTGTACACGCTGCCATACACTATTTGGCAGACTTTAAACTACTCTGGTTCAATGAATCGGAATCCAGATGGAAATGGAAAACCGATCTGGAAAATGGAAGTGAGTTTCCTGAAAATGTTGTCGGTTTATTTGTGCGCAAATTTCAGCAAATGGACCAGCACACTCAAAAATTATTTTCGCTGGCGGCATGTTTGGGAAACCGGTTTCATGTAAAAAACCTTGAAATTATCAGTGGTTTTAATTTGGAAGAATGCAAATCCATTTTAAACTCACCCGAAGCCAAAGAATTTGCCATTCCGTTAAAATTGATTCAGAAATGGGCCACCGGTCAGGATGAGCCGGAAACTGATTTTTATGTTTTTCGCCACGACCGGCTGCAGCAGGCGGCATTTCAATTGATTGGAGAGGAGGACCACAGCAAAATTTTATCTGAAACAGGCAAATTACTATTGGCAAAATTATCTCCGGGGCAGTTAAACGAGCGCCTCTTTGAGGTTGTTAACGATTTAAATGCCGGGATAGACCAAATTGAAAATACCGGCGAATGTGAAGAGTTATTCAGGCTAAACATTCAGTCGGCCAGAAAAGCCTACGCCGCAATTGCCTATTCGGCAGCGTTACACTTCTACCGCAGGGCAGAAAAAATTTTAGAGAAAAAAGGTTTTTCTGAGTGGATGTGGAAACAAAACCATCAACTGTTAATGAATTATTTAACCGAACGGGCGGTTTGCGAATTTCTGGAGGGCGATCAGAAAATTGCAGAACAATGCGTCCACCAGGCAGTTAAAAACGCACAAAACGCAGTTGAAAAAGCGGAAGCATACAATATTCTAATTGTTCAATATACATTGCAGGCACGTTATCCAGAAGCAATTGCAGCCGGGAAATCTGCATTAGAAGCGCTCGGTATAATTTTGCCTGAAAAAGATTACGATAAATCACGCGACATAGAAATTGCTAAAGTAAAAGAGCAACTTAAAAACAGAGAAATTTCATCGTTAATCCAGTTGCCGATTATGAGCAACCCGGAAATGTTAACGGCTTGCAAAATACTGATAACCATGGGGCCGCCGTGTTATCGTTCACACCAGAAACTTTGGAGTGTGATGGTTCCTATTGTTGTTGGACTGACAATAAAATACGGGAACATTCCGCAGGTTGGGTACAGCCATACGGCTTTTGGCGGATTGCTTGGCTGGGTTGAAGATGATTATGCCTCTGCCAAAGAATTTGCAGAAGTAGCCACTCAACTAATGACCGAAAAATTTACAAATCCTTCTGCACAGAGTGTTTTCTACCTGATGATTGGAAGCTCCATTCGTCACTGGTTTAAACATTTGAAATACAGCTCGCAGGATTACATTGATGCGTATGAAACCGGATTGCGATCGGGCAATTTGCAATATGCAGCCTATGCTTTCGGCCACAACATGTATTGCCGGTTTTACCAGGGAGTTTCTTTAGAAGCGCTTAATCTGGAAACAAAACGTTCGCTGGAGTTCAGCAAAACCAGGCACAACCAGTGGGCCATCGATCTGTTTACAGGAGGATTGAAAATAATGGAAACTTTAACGGCAACCAGTTATCCCCATTCAATAGAAAAAATCGAGAACGACGGGGATTACCTTAAATCTGTTGATGCACATAAAAATATCCAGGTGAAGTGTATTTATAAAGTTTTGAAAACTTTTTCGTTGCTTATGCTTGGCAATTATAAAGATGCACTTGTTGTATCAGACGAAACAGAACCCATTATTTACACTGTAGGAACGCAGGGACTCCTGCCCTGGCCAGAGCATGTTTTTGCACGGATACTTATCCTTGCCCGGCTTTATCCTGAAAAGGAAGCACCTGAGCAAAAAAAATGGCTGAAGGAAATAAAAAAGGGAATAAAAAAACTGCGAATCTGGGCAGAATCCTGTCCTGAAAATTTTGAACATAAATATTTACTGGCATCTGCCGAACTGAACATTATTGAAGGGCATCCGGCTGAAGCCCTGCAAAACTACAACAAGGCTTCAGATGCGGCTCAGGAAAACGATTTTTTGCAATGGGAGGGGTTTGCAAATGAACGGATGTATGATTTCTGGTTCAAACAGGAAAATCACCATTTGGCATTTCATTACTGGAAACAGGCGTATATATGTTACCAGCACTGGGGAGCAACCGCCAAATTGAAACGAATGGAAAATGACTATGTTGATTACCTGGAAAAAAGCATCCCGGCGATTGATCTGGTTAAAACAAAGGGAGTTGAAAAAGATAAATTCTCAAAGTGGCTCATAGAAAAACAGTTAACCCAAATTCGAAACCTGGCTTCTCATCTGTATCAATCCAAATTAAGCCAGCAAGCCATAAATCAGGCGGAGGAGCTTGCCAGTGCAACCAAACGACTTAGAACCGAAATTTCATACAGAAAACAGGCTGAAGAGGAGGTAAAGCTTAAAAACAGCGATCTCGAAAAAATAAATGCTGAAAAGGACAAATTCTTCTCCATCATTGCCCACGACCTGAAAAGTCCGTTTAATTCCATTCTGGGATTTAGTGAATTGCTCGTTGAAAACGCGAAGGAGAAAAATTACCAGAGTCTGGAAGAATATGCAGCTTTAATCCATCAATCATCAAAACGGGCAATGGACTTACTTTTAAACCTGATGGAATGGGCGCAGTCGCAAACCGGCAGGATGGTATTTTCTCCCGAAATTTTTAATTTTGCTGAACTCATCGATGGAATAGTTTTAATGTTTGAAAACGCTGCTTTCCAAAAAAAGGTACAGATTAATAAAGTGGTACCTCCCGAAACTGTTGTATATGCAGACAAAGCGATGGTAAGTACAATTTTGCGGAATCTGATCTCAAATGCTATAAAATTCTGCCATCCCGGAGGAGAAATTTCTGTTTCTGCAACAAAAAACAAAACCGGATTGGTTGTGGCTGTTAGCGATACGGGCATTGGGATACCCAAAAATAACATGGATAAGTTATTCCAGCTTGACCAGAACATTACAACTCCGGGTACCCAAAACGAACAGGGTACCGGTCTGGGATTGATCCTCTGTAAAAAATTTATAGAAAAACATGGTGGCAAAATCCGGGTTGAAAGCGGACCGGGAAAAGGCTCTACATTTTATTTTAACATTCCTGACCTTGCGGAACAACTATAAAAAAATTCATAACCCGAATTACGCAGTTTAATCCGGTATCTCATTATTGCTTCCGGGTTTATCAATCTGGTAATGGAAATCAAGTGATACTAAATAAACTGAATTTTCATAAGTGTCAGCAGTGGCTGAACCATTTCTTTTTAGGGAACAAATCAGTACTGAACTGCCTTGTTTTTCTGTGCCTGTTAAGTTAGCAATGGGGCCAATTGTATGGCTATCCTGATTTACAGGCGAAGCAGTTTGTGCAGTTTCTGAAGATACAGTTGGAAAATCTTCATCAACATTTGCCCATGAGTAATTAAAAGTCCAATCCACATCCCCAGTGTTTCCATCGGGGTATATCAAATGCAGATGAAAGGAAATATCTGAACCATGTTTGTATTTATGCGATAGTTGAGCCGTAAAATACAGTTCCTGAGAGCTGCTATTTTCAAAACTTAAAACATAGCCACCTTTGTATTCAATCCATTTAGGTTCGGCTGTTGGTTTCAATTTTGCTGAAGCAATATTCACCTGCAAATCGTCCCAGTATGTATCTGGATAGTATAATGTTGCTACGTTTAAAGTATCAATGGAAACATTATTGAATGCTGCATCATTTAAACCTCCGGTCAAATCGTTTTTTGTTGCTATAACCGTTGTATCAACTTTCAGTAAATTCCCCGAAGTTCCATCGCCTGAAAGGGTTGCATCGCTAACTACCACATCTGAACCCCAGTCATCGCCAACGATGTTTGCGATTTCGCTGTAATCAACATTCACCGTTAACGATGATAAGGATTCAGTGCCTGCTACTCCCTGAAGTATCAAATAAGTTTTGTCCGAATCTAAATCAATCAGGATATTTCCTTCGGAAAGCGGCTCTGAAAAAATGGTGTTGGCACTTGCGATCCGTACCGCTTTCGTTCCCGAAATCTGACAGAAAGCTGAAAGTGAAACGGCAATAAAAAGTATAAGTACTCCTATTTTGTTCATACTGATTTTTTTATCCTGATTGTATCTGTAAAAAGATAGATTACTTTCTAATAGAAGTAAGTAATGACTATCTGATCATATTGATAAACAGGCACTCCCATTGTTATTGATGTTGTTGCTAATGTGTAATTTGCAGGGGCCAGAGTTACTCCGTTAATGGTAACAATTGCACCTTGCGCAGTAACTGCAGTTTGAGACAAACTATGTGCTGAAGCTGTTCCGTCATCTTCTTCAAATTTCTCGGTAATCATGGTCAGGTTTACCTGTGCTCCGGCTTCTATCCCATCCAGTTTTGTGTATTGTGCAGCTGCCATAACACCGGCTGTTGAAGATGTAGCGGCTGCTAAAATTACATCATCAGCACCACCATCTGAAGTAATTCCATAAGATATACCATCTACTGTACCTGTGCTGAGAGCTGTAGAAACGTTTGTTTCAAAAGTTGCAATATCCGCAGCATTTTGGGTAATATCAGTACGGTGTGCCGCAAACGAGTCACCAATTTCAGATAAAGCTCCCTCTACGTTTGTACTGGTATAATCACCGTCCGCATCCGTAATATCAACTTCTGCAGCAGTTTGATCATCCGTGTCTGAAATCCCGTCAATATCTCCCTGGAGTTCTAACAGGGCGGACTGAACATTTTCTGAAGCAAGATTTCCTGTTGCAGTCACGACAACTTCTTCCGCAGTTTGGTCATCAGTACCTGCATCGTTTAATTTAGTAAACGAAGTTGATGCATCTGAAAGGGTTGCCGTTGAAATAACACCAGCGGTTGCCACCCAATAATCACCCGTTTCAATATTGTACACTTTTGTTCCAACAGGAAGATTAACACCAAATTCAGTAGCTGCAGTTGCAACCCTGAATTCACCAACGCTTGTTACCTGCGAGTAACCCAGTAACCCTATCAGGACAATACTCAATGTAATCACTAACTTTTTCATTTTTTTACTTTTAATTTATCGAATAATTTTGTTTGTATTTTAAATTTTAATATTTGCGTCCCAACCCCCGACCATTCGCCGGAAGGAAGAGCAATTCCGTTTATAAATATTTCCGAAGTGGATGCCAGCTCGAATCCGCAGTCAATGTTGTTTTCGTTATCGGTGAGTTCTTTTTCGAAAAATTGTGCCGTTGAATCGGGATTCGGATTGGAGCCGGAAATCCTTTCGGCTGTTTTGGCATGAAAGGCAAAAGGTACGCTTAAAAACTGGCTGGTGCCTGAAATGGTGTAATTGAATCCCCCAGTTGGATCTGCTTCCGTATGCAAAAAAAACGGGCCGATTGCCCAGTCAATGCTATCGAAATGACCAACTGAATTTATTCCATTTCCAATTTCAAGGGTTACCAATCCATTTTCATTGGAAACAGGTTGATGTGTTTCCCTGAAAATAACCGCGCCTGTTTCGGAGGTTTGTAAAATACTGATTTGAATTCCGATTTCAGAATTGGCAACCAGGTTACTATTCTCATCGCGGATAACTGCCTGATAACTCATTTTGGCAGGTGCCTGCGCAGCTACCCTGAATTGAAATAAAATCAACAATACATTTGAAAATATAAAAATGAAGTAGATTTTTTTCATATCCGGTTAATGTTTAATGATTTTAAATGTTTTTACATTTTCCCGCCTTGTAATCACCTTTAGAAAATAGATGGCAGAAACATATTCCGACATTGAAATTGTAGTTTTTTCCGCTTTAACCTCCCGGGTTTCCAGCAATTTGCCATTGGCATCGTATAATTGATAAACCAAATCATTGTACTTTAAAGTATTGATTTGCAAAAACAGAAAACTGGTTGTTGGATTTGGATAAACTGAGCAACTTAATAGTAAATCTTTAGTATCCTCTGCCTCAGTAATTACAGATATTTCGTAAGCTTGCTGCACGCCTGCAGCTACTGAACCGTTTACACCTGATTGTGTAGTAAAAGCCACTTGCCCAACTGTAAAGCTTATGGAACCACCGTTACCGGTTAAGTCACCACCCGAGGTAATTATTCCGTTTTGTCCGTTCGCAGTTACGACGGAGAGGAATAAAACAAAAATACATAAGAGAACTGTTACAACTTTCATTAAATGGCATGTACCAAAAAAGTGAATAATATGACCTTGCAAGGTAGATAGATACAGAGCGGTAAATTGAATAATGAATGCTGAATAAATACTAATCAATTGCTGATATGTGCCTTCATAAGAACTGATCACTCAGGATGTAAAAATAAATTACTGTCATTACTGATTAATAGAATTATTTTTCCTGAGTTACAAACTTATTTCCTTTGGCTGGTTTGCATTTGTCGCGAAAAGACCGACGAGGCAATATGCACCAATCCGTCATAACGGACTTTCCGGGTTTTTTTCTGTCGCCGTTTACGCCAAAGCCATCCTTTCGTGGCAAATCGATACCAGCAGTGCCGTTTCCCCTGCAGGTGGCTATACCTCACTCATTTAAATTTTACGCTGCCTGTCATTTTAGGGGAAAGTGTTGCCAAAAAAATGTATTCGTTTATAATTTTGGGTAAATTAGTATGTAAACGATTAGGTGTAAGCAAATCAAAAACCCCAGCGAAAGATTTCATTTCATTAAAAAAGAGAATTATCTTTGATAAATGAAAACAAAAAACGAGCATATTGATTTTTGGTTAATTCAAGCTGATGACGATTGGACTGCCGTTTATACTTTATTCAAAGGTCGAAATTATTTACAATCATTGTTTTTTGCCCATCTGGTGATTGAAAAAATATGTAAAACGCTATGGATTAAGCATAATGAGGGAAACATACCTCCCAGGACTCATAATTTGATTCATTTGCTTTCAACCACCCCATTAGAATTGAATGATGATAAAAGTGAATACATGTTGAGTTTAAACCGATTTCAATTAGAGGGTAGATACCCTGACTATTTGACAAAAATGCATAATATTTGTAATGAGTTATTTACAAAAACGATGATTGATGAAACAAATAAATTAAGATTATGGTTACTAGAGAAAGTGCAATAAATACAGCAAGATTATTCATTAAGGACTGTCAATCAAATGGACTGACTTTTCATAAGGTGTTTTTATTTGGTTCAGCTGCAAAAAATACAACTCATGAGTGGTCTGATATTGATTTGTTATTAATTTCCGACCAGTTTAGCGATAATGTTTTTGATAATTTAAAACTATATTCAAAGATTAATATTAAATATCCTGTGATTGAGACACACCCCTATCCAACAAAATATTATTATGAGGGTGATGATTTTATCAAGGAGATAAGTAATGAAAGTATTGAAATATTGCCCACACCTAATCGGGCAAATACCAGGTAAACACTTAAGCCCACCGGATCACCTCAAGACATTGGCATTCTTTCATATCTTTGTAAATAACAAATTAACAACATGATAACACAAATTCTATTATTGATTCTTGGATTTGGCATTCTGATAAAAGGAGCTGATTGGCTGGTAAACGGTGGCTCTGCATTAGCCAGAAAATACAAAATATCTGAATTGGCTATAGGTTTGACAATTGTTGCGTTTGGCACATCAATGCCTGAATTTGTTGTCAATGCTTTTGCAGCCTATCAATCAAATGCAGATATTGTATTTGGCAATATAATTGGAAGCAATATTTTCAATTTATTTGCAATACTTGGAATAGCTGGATTAATTACTCCGTTGTTCGTTCAATCAAGTACTGTATGGAAAGAAATACCGTTTTCACTTTTTGCCACTTTATTGCTGTTTTTCCTTGCAAATAGTTTTATTTCTAAAAATGAGAGCCTGACAAGAATTGACGGGATTATTCTGCTGATTTTCTTTCTCATATTTCTTTACTATGTGTATCGGCAGTTAAAAAACGAAAGCATACTGCCGGAAGTCAGTCACAAAGAATTGTCAAACCTGAAAATCTGGATTTTTATAATCGCAGGCCTGATTTTCCTGGTTGCAGGTGGCCGGCTCGTTGTAGTTAACTCGGTGCAGATTGCCCAAAGCCTGGGTATCAGTCAGACAATAATCGGATTAACCATCGTTGCAGCAGGAACATCTTTGCCCGAACTTGCCACATCAGTTGTTGCGGCTACTAAAAAGAAAAACGATATCGCTATTGGGAACATAATTGGTTCGAATATTTTCAATATCTATTACATTCTGGGTGTAAGTGCTTTAATAAAGCCAGTTGCTTTTAATACTAAATTCAATTTTGATTTATATCTGTTGGGAGCAGGAACAATACTGCTTTTTATCGCCATGTTTTCGGGAAAGAAGAAAAAACTAGACAGATGGGAAGCCGGAGTTTTATTACTGATTTACGTAGGCTATGTTATATATTTGATTAGCAAAGAAATACAGTAGAACACTGACACTAAAAATGGTATAATGCATGCAGGATTCAGAAATATTCAAAAATTAATTTCTGCTCAGGACAAATTTTGTGGCCCCGGAAATAATAAAAGCCGGTAATTTTAAAAAACTACCGGCTTACAATTTTATGCTGCCACAGATTTTCGGGGTTTCTGTTTTGCTGGTAAAGAAGCCGTTACATTGGGCCGGTTATCGGTTCCTGCTTTAGGTTTCGGAGGAGATTTTAACTGCTCGTTTAGCAGCTTTTCCCATTTTTCGGCCAGTTGCAATTCGCCCGTTAACGTTAAACTGTCGTATTCATCGTTGTACAATTCAATTGAAATTTCGGGTGCCCCTTTTTCAGTGGGGTAAAAAATTAAATCCAGTTTATCCACCACATAGTACTTTTCCTTTTTGTTTTCTACGGTCCTGTTTGAATTAATAACCTTACAGCTTTTGAATTCCCTGAGATGCAAACTTTTTGCAATTTCCAGGGTTTCAACTTTTTTATAAAAAAACAAACGATTTGCCATCCCATCGAGGCCAATCACAAAATCGGCGCAAAATTCGTGATGGGTAATTGTACAGCCTTCGTTTCCCGCCATTTGAGTGAGCCGGTGGAAAAGGTTCTTTTTCTTTCTTTTTCTACTGTAACCGGTTAAAATAAATGGAACCGTCACAATAGCAATAAATACAAGGGTTATAATAATTGTTCCCAAATCCATTTTAAAGTATTTTTAAGGTATAAAACATTATGATTTTTACAGGAAGAATTCATCCTGTTGGAATGCTGTAAATGCCTGGACTTGAACATTGCCGCGTATCAAACGAGTACTTTTAAAATCATATACATTTTTTCCGGCACTGGAATTTATCCGGCAGTAACATTTGCCCAAAGCAATAAATGTTTTAAAACGAATTACCAAAAATAATGGAAGGGAAAAAGTAAATCGGCTTTTCGATGTCGTACCCGAAAGTTTTTAGTCTGAAAAACGTATTGAATAAATTCGGATGAAATTGATTTTTCAGCGTTTTTTAAATAAGCTGAAAAATCTTTGAACTGAAAATCTGAACCGGAGTATGTTGCCCCGTTAAAAAGGTTAATACCGGATTTTTGTGTTAACGGTACGCCCAAAATAGGTGAAGGACTATCTTCAAATAAAATACGGTTACCGACAAAATGCGTTTCAGAAACAGAAGACACCGGCGGAGTTATATTTTCCGCAAACAGCAAAACCGCAATGCTATATAACACTGCCGCAAATAATGCCCCTGATATTTTAAACGCTTTTTTCACGGTGTAAAGTTATGCTGAATTCAGACACGTCATTCATTTTGAATCAACTATTTTTTTGTTGATTTTATTGATTTCTTTTTTACGAAAACCAACCTGAAATTTCTTCCCTGATTAACGGATTTACTGCAATTGCAATAACAATGGAAATAACGAGTCCGATGAAAGCCAGCAGAATATCTTTCCCGATAATCCGAAGTGTTTTTATCAGGCTTTTATGGTTCGATTTTGTCAGGTTCATTGCAATTTCGCGGCCCCCGAGCAGTCCGAGAAACACCCAGGTGGTGCTCATGGGAACGGTACTGTAAACAAGGTGAAATGCCATGAGGGCAGCATAAATAAAATCGACAATGGTAGCCGGTCTAACGTCGGTTATATCGGTTTTGGTGGTCACAATTTGCTGAATACGGCCCCCCTTTTGGTAAAAAATTACGCCCAGCCCAATAAAAATAATTCCAATCACAGCCAGCAATTCGGTGGAGTTCAATTGTCGCGGAAGAAAAACGGCAATGTTGGCTGCGTCCTGCATTATCCAGAGGCACCAAAGTGCCCCGCTGGTAATCCATTGGGTGATGTTCCAGGCCGGGTGCGCCTTTCCTTTAAATTTCGATTTAAAATATTTTGAAAGCAGCAGGTAAATGACAATGGAAACAGCAAAGGCAATAAAATATCCGCTCAGACTTTTTCCCAGCACTTTGTGAATGGCTCCGCCGGTTGTGGCAAACGAACTTAACAGCAGAAAAGTGGTTGAAACGGGCATTCGCATCCGGGTGATGATGATAAGCACAATAGGAGCGGCAATCTGGAGAAAATCGAATGAAACGGGAGCCTCGTTAAATCCTTTGGTGGAAAGCCGCTGAAAACTGATGTCGCCGTCAAACAGAAAGAAACTTAAAGTAACGGTGAGAACAAACAATCCGCCGATGTACAACCAAAGTACCCACCATTTCTGATGGGAATTGGAAGACAGGAAAGTGCCGATGGTTTGAATGCTGTCGTTGGATACCACGGAATATCCTGCAATGGCAAATCCAAACCACATGGCCGCCTGTGCCGAGTTATATACCAAAGTAGCCGTTACAAACAGCACCAAAATAAAAATTAAAAAACTGGATTCGTTTACGAAAACATCTATAAATCCGGTTTGCTTTCTGATGTTATTTTTACCTGCCATTGCAAATCAATTTTTCAGCAAAGTAACATGTTGGCAAGACACTGTATGTTAGGAGATTGTTAATTGATGGTTAATGTTTAGGCAGCAATGTGTCCTGGTTCAAAAACCGGAATTTATGCCAATGGATCAGGCAGTATTTACAGAATGGCCGGAATGATTTGCCTTGAAACACCGATTTAATGAATGTATTTCGGATCAATACAATTTAACCCTGACACAAATTTTGAAATCGCATAAAACAAACAACTTTGAAACATTGAGTAGATTGAAATTTGAAGGGACCCATGATGGCGCAGCGCACCGCAACACAAAAGATATTGTGGTGCGCTGCACCTTCTTTTTAAATCAACAGCATTTGTACTACAAATATTATCGCGACGCTGTCGCTTTCTGCTTTAGTTATACAATAGGATAATACATTGAAAATAAGGCATTCTGTTTTAAAATAAACCTTATTTTATTTCATCAAACATTCAGGTATTCTATACATTTCCTGGTGGTTTAACTGGCCAAATGTGTGAATTATGTAACTCTTTTATAAAATGATGTAATACTTCTTAGCAGGATTAACCTGACCTTTAAGCTGTAGGATTTAGAAACAAATTAAATTTATTATTATGCCCATTTTAACAATCATTATCGTCATTCTTGTTGTTGGGGTGATTCTTTGGCTGATTAACAGCTACATTCCCATGCAACGAACAGTTAAAGGAATTCTGAATGCAGTTGTAATTATCATTTTGGTGGTTTGGCTGCTGAAAGTATTTGGAGTTCTGGATAGTTTGCAAAACGTACAAATTTAACGGCATTTTGTGCTGTTCTGATTTACAAAAAACTGACCCGCCAGATGCGGGAAATATCTTAAACATATAAAAATGATTAAAGCTAAAAATTTATATGCCGCACTTTCCATAGTTATTGCGGTACTTTTTCTGATTCCTGCCGGCGGGTGCAAAAAAGATGACGAACCTGCCAGAGAAACAAGTTACATATTAAAAGTGCAGGATGTTCTGGGTGTTACAGGTACAGCTACATTTATTGAAACAAGCATTACCGAATCAACCATTACGTTAAAACTCAATGGTGCTCCCTCGGGTACTCATCCGGCGGCATTATACATGAATACAGTAGCCGAAGGGGGTGCAATTGAAATTGAACTCAATCCGGTTGATGCCTCCGGAACCAGTACCACCAGTATTAATTATTTAACATACAATCAGTTAATAGCTTACGACGGTTTTATTAAAGTACTGAAAAGCAGCAGTGAACCCAATGTTATTCTGGCCCAGGGCGATATTGGAGGAAATGTGATAACTGATACCAATGTTACTTACACGCTTGAAAACATAGGCGATTTTGGAGTATCGGGAACTACGATGTTTGAAAAAAGGGAAAACGGAAATACACTTGTTACCCTCAACCTTGCAGGAACTATTGCCGGAGAAGTATATCCTGCAACCATTAACCTGAGTTCGGTGGCAACCATAGGTGGCGGGCCGGTAACAAAAACATTGAACAGTGTGAACGGCACCACCGGTAAAAGTTATACCAACATCAGGGAACTGGACGCCGGAATGAATATCTCTTACGACAACTGGTTGGTTTACAACGGGTACATTAACATTTATCAAACGGCAGCAGAATTTGACAATATTATTAGTCAGGGAAATATTGGTTCGAATGTGGACTAACGTTTTTTGAAAAAATTGCAGCGCTAACCAAACAGGCGCTGCCAATACTTTAAATCAACATGAGTAAGTCAATATTTACAGACTTTCAGGACGAAAAGCCAAAGAAAAAGAAATCAATCTTGCGAATGGAATTATATGCTTCTGAGATTCGTTATCGCCGCTTGTTTGAATCGGCGAAAGACGGGATTCTTATTCTCGATGCCGAAACCGGAAAGATTGTTGACGTGAACCCGTTTTTAATTGATTTGCTGGGCTATTCAAAAAATGAATTTATTGAAAAAACAATCTGGGAAATTGGCGCTTTTCAGGATATTATTGAAAACAAAGAGAAATTCCTGGAATTGCAGCAAAGTGAATATGTGAGGTATGAAGATTTACCATTGGAAACTTCGGACGGGCGCAGAATTCATGTTGAGTTTGTAAGCAACGTATATTTAGTAAACGACAAAAAGGTTATTCAATGCTTAATACGCGATATTACAACAAGAAAAGAAACGGAAGCAATTCTCGCAGAAACCGGAAAAGAACTTGCCGAGATTAAAAAATCTGCAGATGAAATCAGTGAATTTACCGAGAATATAATTGACACAGTGCGTGAACCTTTACTTGCCATTGATAAAAATTTAAGGGTAATAAAAGCCAGCCATTCTTTCTATAAATTTTTTAAAGTAACTGCCGAAGAAACAATCGGGAAACTTATCTACGAATTGGGAAATCACCAGTGGAATATTCCAAAATTGAAAGAATTGCTGGAGGAAATCATTCCTGAAAAAAATTCCTTTGATAACTACGAGGTGGAGCACAACTTTTCTACCATTGGTAAACGGGTAATGCTTTTAAATGCAAGGCAGGTAAAACGGGCATTTGGAAAAGAACAAATTATTCTTTTGGCCATCGAGGACATTACTGAACGAAAAGGCAAAGAAGATTCCTTAAAAGAAACACATCGTGCAACAAGTGAATTTTTAAACATTCTCCTGAACCATTTGCATACGCCAATTATTGTATGGGACACCTCCATGCTTATAAAACGTTTCAACCGCCAATTTGAACTTCTGAGTGGTTATAGTTTGGCTGAGGTTATCGATAAAAAAATTGATTTTCTTTTTCCAAAGGATAAGATTGAAACAACACTTGAATTGCTGAAAAATCACCTCGACGACAAACTGGAAGTAGCTGAAATAGATATTCTAACAAAAGACAACACCATCAAAACAGTTTTGTGGAATTCATCGCGAATTTTGGACGAGGAAGGGAAAAACATTATTGCCACAATCTCGCAGGATATAACAACTCGCAAGCGCACAGAAGACGCGTTAATCCTTTTGGAAACCCGCTATCGTCGCTTGTTTGAATCGGCAAAAGACGGGATTCTTATTCTCGATGCCGAAACCGGTAAAATTGTTGATGTGAACCCGTTTTTAATTGATTTGCTGGGTTATTCAAAAAATCAATTCATTGAAAAATCAATTTGGGAATTAGGTACTTTTCATGATATATATGAAAACAAAGATAAATTCCTGGAATTGCAGCAAAAAGAATATATACGCTATGATGATTTACCGCTTGTAACTTCTGATGGCCGTGAAATTCACGTTGAATTCGTTAGTAATGTTTATTTGGCTAATAATATTAAGGTAATCCAATGTACTATCAGAGACACTACTGAACGTACAAACATACAAAACGAAATAAAATTTCAGGCCGAACTGATTAATAATGTAGGACAGGCTGTTATGGCAACTGACCTGGCGGGCAAAGTAATTTACTGGAATAATGCAGCGGAAAAAATATACGGGTGGACTTCGGCTGAAGCAATCGGACAAAATATAATCCATTTAACACCTGCTCAGCAAACAAATGAGCAGGCGGTTGACATCATGCAAAAATTAAGCGCAGGAAAAACATGGGCCGGTGAATTTCTTGTAAAAAGAAAAGACGGAAGTAATTTTCCGGCATTTGTAACCGACACGCCCATGCTTAACTCAAATGGAAAATTAACAGGAATCATAGGCATTTCAAGCGATATAACCGAACGGAAACGTACAGAAACCGAGCTTAAAAAAAGCGAAGAAAAATTTAAAATGGTATTCGAGAATGTTTTCGACGGTATAAGTATTTACACCGACGATACTGATCCCCTAAAGAGAATACTCGTTGAATGCAATGACCGTTACGCTGCCATGGCTGGCCGAAGTCGCGATGAACTGCTCCGGATGGGCAGAACAATAGATTTGCAAATTTCGCTTGACGATAAAGCAAATGAAAACCGACTGAATTCCATAATTGGTGGAAAAGAATATCATGGATCATACTCCTGGATTCGACCGGACGGAAAGGAAAATATTATTGAGTACGTGGGCATGCCAATCACTTGGCAGGGAAAGTCATACACCATTGGAATTGACCGCGACATTACTGACCGTAAACTTGCCGAAAAGGAACTGTTTGCTGCGAAGGAAAAAGCCGAAGAGAACGACCGGCTAAAATCAGCTTTTCTGGCCAACATGAGTCATGAAATAAGAACTCCAATGAATGGTATCCTCGGGTTCACCGGGTTACTTAAAAATCATGGGTTGAGCAGTGATGATAAGCAGGAATACATTAAAATGATTGAAAAAAGCGGCGCCCGAATGCTCAATATTATAAATGATATTGTAAGTATCTCCAAAATTGAGTCGCATCAGGTTGAAATTAAAAGTTCTGATACGAATATAAACGAGAAGTTGGAATATATATATCGTTTTTTTAAAGTGGAAGCCAAACAAAAAAAACTGCATTTCGCTTTAAAAAACGGACTGCCTAAAGAAGACTCAACAATAAAGACCGATACCGAAAAGGTGTCTTCAGTACTCACAAATTTGGTTAAAAATGCTATTAAGTTTACGCAAACCGGATTTATTGAATTGGGCTACATTAAAAATGACGGATTTTTAGAATTTTATGTAAAAGACAGCGGTTCCGGAATTCCCGAAAAACAGAAAGAAATCATTTTTGAACGATTCAGGCAAGGAAGCGAAGCATTAAACCGGAACTACGAGGGAGCAGGCCTGGGGTTATCCATTTCCAAAGCCTATGTTGAAATGCTGGGTGGAAAAATTTGGGTGGAAAACAATGCCGAAAGGGATGTAAATGCTTCAGGTGCAACATTCTTTTTTACCCTACCCCATCACCTGTAAAAGCGAATACAATTATACCAGAAACAATGAACGATAACAGAATGGCAGAATTTAAAAGGCTCAAAAAAAACGATAAAATATTTCAGTTATGAATAAACAAAAACAAACAGGAAACAAATCCGATAAGCTGCGTCAGGCTGCAGAATTGTTGCTAAGCAAAAAAAAGGAAGGTTCAGAAACGTCCGTTTCCGAATCAGATACGTTAAAACTTATTTACGAGCTTGAAGTATATCAGGTGGAACTGGAAATGCAAAACGAAGAACTTAAACGGGCAAAGGAAAAGGCAGAACATGCAGAAAAAAAATATACTGAGTTGTATGATTTTGCCCCCTCAGGATATTTAACGCTTACAAAGGAAGGTGAAATTACAGATTTGAATTTTAGTGCAGAACGTATGTTGGGAAAAGAGCGTTCGCACCTGATAAAAAGCAGTTTTGGTTTTTTCGTAACCCTGGATACAAGAGCCATATATAATCGTTTTCTGCAAAAAATATTCAAAACCAAATTAAAAGAAACCTGCGAGGTTAAACTGGCAGCAGGCGACGATTCAATAAAATACCTACTCGTTAACGGAATAATCAGTAATAATGGGAAAAAGTGCCTGGTAACCCTGGTTGACATTACAAAGCGAAAACAAGCCGAGAACGAATTGATAAAAGCTAAAGAAAAAGCGGAAGAAGGGGACAGGTTAAAATCGGCTTTTCTGGCCAACATGAGCCACGAAATCAGAACGCCCATGAATGGCATTCTGGGTTTTACCGAGCTGCTTAAAACATTAAAGCTAAAAAGTGAAGAGCAGCAAAACTATATTGGCATTATTGAAAAAAGCGGCGCCCGAATGCTCAGTATCATAAACGACATAATCAGCATCTCGAAAATAGAAGCGCAGCAAATTGAAGTAACTGTTTCATATACCAATGTAAACGAACAGTTGGAGTATATTTATCACTTTTTCAGACTGGAAGCTGAACAGAAGAAATTGCACCTTTCTTTTAAAAACGGACTTCCTCAGAAAGAAGCGGAAATAAAAACAGACAGCGAAAAGGTATATGCAGTGCTCACAAACCTGGTTAAAAATGCGCTAAAGTTTACACAAACAGGCTCAATAGAATTAGGGTACTTAAAAAAAGACGGATTTTTAGAATTTTATGTAAAAGACACTGGCCCGGGAATTGCTGAAGAACAGAAAAAAATAATTTTTGAACGGTTCAGACAGGGCAGAGAAGCTTTAAACCGCAGCTACGAAGGGGCCGGACTTGGATTATCCATATCGAAAGCTTATGTTGAAATGCTGGGAGGAAAAATATGGGTGGAAAACAATGCAGCGAATAATGGCAATCCGCCGGGCGCCACTTTCTTTTTTACTATTCCAGCCCATCCGGTAAAGGAAACGAAGCATGTTAGTCAGGTTGTTTCACCCGCTCAATCAACAAAAAATGAAACCAGAAAACTTAAAATTTTAATTGTTGAAGATGATAAAACTTCGGAAATCCTTTTAATTAAAATAGTAGAAGGACTTGCCAAAACAATTATAAAAACAACTTCAGGAGTAGAAGCGGTTGAAGCTTGCCGGAAAAATCCCGACATTGATTTAGTGCTGATGGACATTAATATGCCGGAAATGGACGGTTATGAAGCCACCCGGGAAATCAGGGAATTTAATAAAGAAGTGATAATAATTTCCCAAACTGCCTATGCATTAACCGGCGACAGGGAAAAGTCAATAGCGGCTGGTTGTACCGACTACATTTCTAAACCAATAGACAGAGTTCATTTAAGAAAATTGATAAACAAATATTTTTCAGTATTGCCTGAACTTAAAAATGTGTGAATGATGTAAATCATTCTCAAAGTTATGTAACAGTTTAGGCGCTAAAGAGAAATACCTTTGAACGTGCAATAAATTAATTGCACCATTAATAAATTAAATAATGAAAAAAATAGTATTCAAACTGGCTGCAACAGTTTTTATTGCCGGACTTCTTTTTACAAGTTGCAATTCACAGTCGCAGAAAATTGAAAATGCCGAAGATAATTTGCAGGATAAAAAAGAGGCTGTTATAGATGCAAAAATCGATTTGACCCTGGCACGCCAGGATTCAATCAGTGAATTTGAGCAATTCAAATCAGATTTTCAAAATCAAATCAAAACGAATGAAAAAACCATAGCCGGGTTAAAATTAAGCACTGTGGGTGCAAGCAAGGAAAACAAAGTTCTTTATGAGAAAAAGCTGGTTGAATTGGAAGAAAGAAACAACGAACTTAAAATTAAACTGGCTGAATATAAAGAAGGAGAACCAGACCAGTGGAAAGCATTTAAGCTGGAGTTTAAACGCGATATGGATGAGTTGGGAAAAGCATTTTCCGATTTCACAGTTAGTAACAAATAATAAAACAGAATAATTTAAAAAAATGATTCTGATGATGAGGCCCAGGTCAATATTTTTTCACGGCATTGCCAACGATCCAAAACTCAGGATAACGGCAAAAGTCTGGAAGGTTCAAATAAAGTTCCCTTGTGGTTTTTGTTTGAAAGAAGATGTTGTACACTTTAAATCAGTGAAATGGGTCATTTATCAGGTATTAAATTAAAAGCAATCTTTTAAAATAAAAAAAGTTTGTGTGGCAAATAATATTCCAAATAATTATAAATAAGTAACTATTAAAAATTAAAGTCATGGGAAATTTACTTTACATCATCGCAGTAATTCTGATAATTGCATGGGCAGTTGGATTTATAGGGTACAGTGCAGGTGGAATTATACACGTTCTGTTGGTAATTGCAGTTATTGCAATTATAATTAAACTTTTACAGGGAAGAAGAATCTTTTAATCTGAACTATTCATAAATTTTAAAAATATGAATAAAGTTCGGGCTAAAACTCTGGAAACTAAAAATGACAGGGGTTTTGGACATCATGTGATGTCCATAGTTGTTCATAATTTGGTTTGGTTTAGTTTGGTTTTTAAAATGTGGGCCTTGTGCCCACATTTTTTTTTGAACGAAATCGAATATCATTTTAACCTGCATTATTCATAAATTTTGTATGTAATGAATGAAATGCAGGTTAATCCCGACTTAGATGAAGTTAAACTTTTGAAAAAAGTTTTAACGTAATCTTAGTCGCTGTCGGAGACAGAAATAATTCTTGGATTATTCGGGTTAAAAGTGTGAATTATGTAATATTATTCAGGAATTGTATAACAAACATCCAGCCTTCATTTTTTATCTTTCCTGAGCATTAACGCAAAAAGCAGATACTATGAATATATTGCTGGTATATCCTAAATATCCTGATTCATTCTGGAGTTTCACACATGTGTTGCGATTTATTTCAAAAAAAGCCGCAGTTCCCCCCCTGGGTTTGGTTACTGTTTCGGCTATGCTGCCTTCAACCTGGAATAAAAAACTTGTTGACCTGAATGTTACATCGCTTCGAACCAGCGATATCGCCTGGGCCGATTATGTTTTTATCAGCTCGATGTATATTCAGAAAGAATCGGTAAATAAAATTCTGGAAGAGTGCCTGAAAAACAAGGTTAAAATTGTGGCCGGCGGTCCGCTTTTTACCCAGGAGTACAACAATTATTTCCAGATAGATCATTTTGTGCTGAACGAAGCAGAAATTACACTGCCCCTGTTCATTCATGATCTGGAATCGGGGAAAACGCCTCAACGTATTTACCAGACCAGCGAATATGCCGATATAACAACAACTCCAACCCCCGACTACCATTTATTATCAGCTAAAGACTATGCTTTTATGAATGTCCAGGTTTCGAGGGGTTGCCCGTATTCCTGCGATTTTTGCGAAATTACTGCCCTTTTGGGGCACAAAGTAAGAATGAAAACGCCGCAGCAGGTTATTGAAGAACTCGAGGCGCTATACAACTTAAACTGGCGGGGCCCGGTACTGATTGTTGATGATAATTTTATCGGGAACAAAAATGAAATAAAGAACAACCTGCTTCCGGCCATGAAAAGCTGGATGCAAAGCCATAATTACCCGTTCAAATTCAATACGGAAACGTCTATAAATCTTGCCGACGATGAGGAATTGATGCAAATGATGGTGGAAACCGGTTTTACTTCCACATTTGTCGGCATAGAAACACCCGAAGAGAAATCACTTCAGGAATGTCACAAAATTCAGAATAAAAACAGAGACCTGCTGCAAAGTGTGAAAAAAATACAACATGCGGGCATGCAGGTATCCGGAGGTTTTATTGTCGGTTTCGACAGCGACACCCCTTCCATTTTTCAGCGGCAGATTGATTTTATTCAGCAAAGTGGAATTGTATCTGCAATGGTTGGCCTGCTAAATGCTCCCAAAAACACAAAGCTCTATAAACGGCTTGAAGCCGAAAACCGGCTGACCGTTGAGTCATCGGGTAATAACACAGATGCATCGATGAATTTTATCCCAAAAATGAACCATAACGAACTGCTCGACGGGTATAAAAAAATTATCACCGGCATTTATTCTCCAAAACCCTATTACCAGCGAATACGCCAGTGTTTAAACAACTACAAACGCCCCAAAACCGGAAACGGAAAGGTACAATTGAACTACCTGGCAGGTTTTATTAAATCTGTATTCATCATCGGAATTGCCAATAGTGGCCGCCGTGAGTACTGGAAATTTCTGTTTTGGACACTCTTCCGGAAGCCCGGATTAATGATTGATGCCATAACCTTTGCGGTGTATGGTTATCATTTCCGCACAGTTTATGGGTTAAGAAACAAAAGCAGATAATAATTTAAATAAAAAAGAAAATGAAAACATTTCAACAAATAACAAGTAGTAAAAACAGGGTAACAAAAATTGGCCTTCAGGTTAAAAAACACTTGTTACTTATCCTGGTTTCCACTTTGCTGGCAGGATGCGCTTTGAACCTGGTAACCGGCCGCAACCAGTTGAGTTTGGTCCCCGAATCGGAATTGCAGTTAATGGCCACCGACCAATACGATGCTTTTTTGTCTGAACACAAGGTATTAAGCCCAAATAATAAGGAGGCGGCCATGGTTGACCGCGTAGGTGCGCGTATTTCAAATGCAATTACCAAATATTACAATAGCCAGGGACAGCAATCGGTAATTGAAGGATATAAATGGGAGTTTAATACCGTAGATGATCCGGCGGTTAATGCCTGGTGCATGCCCGGCGGAAAAGTGGTTGTTTACACCGGTTTATTGCCAGTAACGCAGTCAGAATCAGCCCTTGCAATTGTTGTTGGCCACGAAATTGCACATGCCATTGCCAAACATGGCAGCGAACGAATGAGCCAGGCCATGGTACAGCAGTTGGGAGGAATGGCCTTACAGGTTGCCATGTCGCAAAAACCGCAGGAAACTCAAAATCTGTTTATGCAGGCCTATGGCATTGGAAGCACGGTTGGTGCAGTTTTACCCTGGTCGCGGCAGCAGGAAACTGAAGCCGACCAGTATGGGTTAATATTTGCAGCCATGGCCGGCTACAATCCTCAGGAAGCAATTCCTTTCTGGGAAAGAATGTCGAATGCAGGCGGGGCAAAACCTCCCGAGTTTTTAAGCACCCACCCTTCGGACGAAACAAGAATAAGAAAGCTGAAACAATTTATGCCCGAAGCCATGAAATACTACAGTCAGGCGAAATAAAAACATGTGAATGATGTAAATCATTTCCGAAATTATGTAACGCTTTTCGGTGCAGGATGGCTGATCTTTGTGAGTAGAAATTATTTAATCAATTTAAACAATTAATAATATGAGTTCAGGAAAAGTTTTTTTGGGCGTACTGGCCGGAGCAGCCACCGGCGCGTTGGCAGGAATTTTATTTGCCCCTGCAAAAGGATCGAAAACCCGTAAAAAAATAACACGGAAAGGCGAGGATTATTTAGATGCTGTAAAAGACACATTTAATGAATTACTTGATGCATTTACCGAAAAACTGGAAAAAGTAAAGGATGATGTTTCCGAATTTGCCGAAAAAAAAATGAGTAAAACGGAAAAACCTTTGAAAGACACAAAAACAGTTCCGGTTTAGGAATGTTCCGAATTTTGTGAACGTTCTGAAAAGTTAAAAAGGGAGTATGTTAAAAGAATCGTTGAAAGCACAATCTCCGCGAAAAATGAATAAGTTGTTTATGGCTTCATTGAACACCTTCAATTTGCTCACTCTCATTGAAAAAATGAAACATAAACCAACCTTGCTCACTGGAGATTTGCATTCAATGGTTCTTTTAAACAGACCCGACAAGCAAATTGTGCTTACTGCATTTGACAAGGGAACAGAGATTAACTCATTTCAGGAGAATGAGCAAATGATTCTTCAGGTTATTTGGGGAAAATTAAAGTTTCATACCCATGAAAAATCGTTTACTCTGGGCCGGGGTGAATTGCTTACCATTCAGGAAAAAAAACCGTACATTTTAACAACCGGTGAAAAAACCGTTTTTCTATTAACGCTTATTTCCGAAAGCCTGGGGCAAACGAATATTAATTTCATTGATAATGAAGCACTTTAACACAAGAATACAATGGATGACAACGTGAAATTAATTGAATCTCTGCTGGATAGCACCTTCAGGTACAGCGTAGCGGAAATAGAGTTGTTAAAGCTTAAAACATTAAACAAAACGTCAGATGTGGTTTCCAGCCTGGTACCGCATGCCGTTGTTTTATTAATTCTTGTTTTATTTCTGCTTTTTCTCAATTTGGGTCTGGCTTTTTGGCTTGGTGAAATTATAGGAAACAATTTCTACGGATTTTTTGTAATTGCGGCATTTTATGCCATTGTGGGGCTGATTGCGCACTTTTTTATGCATAAGTGGATTAAAAAGAAAATTGGCAATTATCTGGTTAAACAAATGTTTTTATAACTAACATGGAAAATATATCTACTGTTGCCGAATTAAAAGAAGCAATACATCTGCTGGAGGAGCAAAAATCTGCTCATCTTCAGGAAATGAGGGAAAATTTTTCTCTTACCTGGGAGAAGTTTCAACCGGCAAATCTCATCAAAACCTCCATGAAAGAAATTGGTTCTTCACCCTATCTTTTCAATAATATTTTTAACGTTACCCTGGGTCTGGTTGCAGGTTTTCTTTCCAAAAGAGCGCTAATGATTGGCAGGTCAAACAATAAATCCAGAAAACTTTTAGGCCTAATTTTACAATTAGGTATAACAAACCTGGTTGTTTATGCCCCAAACGCGATAAAATCATTGGTTCAGAATATTTTAAGCAAAAGGGAAAAGGAAATCAAATCAGAATAATATTTTTTACATGAGGCACCTGAAAATAACCCGCCAAATAATTCATAACAAAAGCACAGCGCTGGATTTATATCTGCGCGAGGTAAACCAGGTTGAACTGCTGACAGCAAAAGAAGAGGATGAACTTGCCCGGCGGATTAGTGAAGGCGACCGGAAAGCAATTGCAGAACTTGTAAAAGCAAATCTCCGGTTTGTTATTTCGGTTGCAAACCAATACAAAAACCAGGGATTAGGTTTACTTGATTTAATTAATGAAGGAAACCTGGGGCTGATAACAGCGGCCAAACGCTTCGACAAAACACGGGGATTTAAATTTATTTCCTATGCAGTTTGGTGGATTCGTCAATCAATCACACAGGCTCTCGACGAAAATTCAAGAATAGTGAGGCTCCCGGCCAATAAAATCATTTTAAAAAATAAAATGAAAAAAACATCCAATCTGTTAGGCCATGAATATTTTCGTAAACCAACAATTGATGAATTATCTGAAGCAATGGGAATAGAAACAGAGACTGTGGAAAATGTACTGTTTATTATAACTGTTGATTTACTGATGGATGAACCTGTTGGCGATGAAGAAGAAAACAACCGGTATGATTTGATTTTGAGTGACGATTCGCATAGTCCTCTAACTGGGTTGATTACCGAATCGCTTCAACAGGAAATTGACCGTACACTTTCTAACCTGTCCATAAGAGAAGCCAATATTTTACGCCGCTATTTTGGGTTAAACGGTTTTGTTGCCCAGCCTTTGGAAAAAATCGGGGTCGATTTTGGGTTATCGCGGGGGAAAGTGAAACAAATTAAGGAGCATGCTCTGGAAAAATTAAAAGCTCGCACACACAGCAACAGTTTGCTAAAAGAATACATAAGTTATTAATCCCTTTGGCTTCGCCTGTAAATGTGTGAATGATGTAATTCTTCTTCGGAATTATGTAATGTATTATTGGTTAAATTCAGGAACCTTTGTGAAGTGATATAACAATTAACAATATAAAGTGAAAATTATTGATCCTGTAATAAAACAGGTTAGAAAACTTCCCGATGTAAAAAAGCAGGTTATTAAGCTTGGTGAGAAAACGTATGAAAAAACGCAGGAAGCCAATGTTTTCTTTTTAGGGATAGGCGAGTTCTTTTTGTTTCTTTGGCAAACAGTAAAAGAAACCTTTTCCCTGAATTTTGAATTTAAAGAATTCCTGCGCCAGTGTTTTCAAATCGGGTATAAAACGTTACCGCTTATTTCGGTAACCGGCCTCATAATGGGGCTGGTACTTACCATCCAATCGCGCCCGGTTTTGGCCGATTTTGGCGCCGTATCCATGCTTCCCGGAATGGTTGCATTATCCATCATCAGGGAAATGGGGCCGGTTATTACCGCATTAATCTGTGCCGGTAAAATTGGTTCGGGTATGGGCGCTGAGTTGGGTTCAATGAAAGTGTCGGAA
Source organism: Mariniphaga sp. (assembly GCF_041687215.1). Classification (NCBI taxonomy): domain Bacteria; kingdom Pseudomonadati; phylum Bacteroidota; class Bacteroidia; order Marinilabiliales; family Prolixibacteraceae; genus Mariniphaga; species Mariniphaga sp. Next base: position 4,628 of record NZ_JAWLCI010000022.1, on the reverse strand, counting down.
CAGATTGACGCCATGGAAGTTTCGTCCACCCATCCCATACGTTTTTTGGTGGTTACAAGGGTTTTGGCTGCCACGCTTATGATTCCCATTTTGGTTTTATATGCCGATGCGGCTGGAATTTTGGGAAGCTGGGGAGGCGCCAACATCAAAGGAAGCGTAAGTTTTGTGCTGTTTTTCAACCAGGCTTTCAGGGTGGTTGATTTTATGGATTTTATACCTGCCGTAATTAAAACGTTCTTTTTTGGCGCAGTAATCGGACTGGTGGGGTGCTACAAAGGTTATTCCGCAGGGCGCGGAACAGAAAGCGTGGGCAAAGCGGCAAATTCCGCTGTGGTGCTTGCCTCACTACTCGTAATAATTGTTGACTTGATTGCTGTTCAGGTTACCGATATGCTTTTATAGTAAAAATAAGAAATGGTAAAAAATGAAACGGTAAAACCGGAAAGTAAAAAAACACCTGAACCGGTTATTGAAATCAATAACCTGAGTAAAGGATTTGCCGATCTGATGGTTTTAAAAAACTTATCGTTAAAGCTATATGACGGTGAAAACCTGGTGGTGCTTGGAAAATCAGGCTCTGGAAAATCAGTTCTTATTAAATGTATTGTCCGTTTGCTAAACTCCGACCAGGGAACGATTACGGTATTGGGCGAAAATGTAAATAAACTAAAAAGTAAAAAACTGGCAGTACTGAGGGAAAAAATTGGTTTCCTTTTTCAAAGCGGCGCACTTTACGATTCCATGACCATTAAAGAAAACCTCGAATTTCCTTTGATCAGAATAAAAAAGAAACTGTCTAAAAAAGAAAGGGACGAAAAAATTGAAGAAGTTTTGGAAAATGTAGGACTGGCCGACACGTTACACAAAATGCCCTCAGAACTTTCGGGCGGAATGCGGAAACGGGCAAGCCTGGCGCGCACCATAGTTGTCGATCCTATGATTATGCTGTACGATGAACCAACAACCGGGCTCGACCCCGTGACTTCTGACGGAATCAGCACATTAATTAATGATGTTCAAAAAAAATATAAAACTTCATCCATCATCATCACGCACGATATTGAATGTGCCCGCGCCACTGCCGACAGAATTATCATGTTGCAGAACGGCGAAGTTTACATGGAAGGCACCATCGACGAATTTGAAAATTCAACCGATGAGGTAATTCAATCTTTTTTCAAACAAAAAACATAAAAAAATGGAAAATCATACACCACCGTTTAAGGCACGTTTAGGAATTTTTATTGTTGTAGGAATTGCAATTTTTGTAATGGCTATTTTCATTATTGGCAAACAACAGCACTTATTTAATCCTGTATTTAAAGTTACAACCAATTTCAGAAACATCAGCGGCCTGCAAGCCGGGAATAATATCCGGTTCTCGGGAATTGAAGTTGGCATTGTAGATAACATTAGTATTATTAATGATTCAACCGTACAGATCGACATGCTTATCAGAAGAGATGTGCAACAGTTTATAAAGGCCGACAGTTATGCAAGCATTAGTTCATCAGGAATTATTGGCGACAAGATTATTATTATTACACAGGGAAGCACAAATTCACCAATGGCAGAAGACGGACAACATATTTTGTCGAAAGAACCGCTTGAAACCGATGAGATTATGGAAAGTTTAAAAACCACTGCAGAAAGCGCCGAAGTGATTACACTGCAACTTGCCGAAATAATGACGAACATTAATAACGGACAGGGAATGCTGGGCAGATTGATATCGGATGAAACCATTGCAGAAAATGTGAATCTGACCATTGAAAACTTCAAAAAAAGTTCTGAAGGGTTGGATGAAACCATAGAAGTTACCAAAGAAAATGTGTTTGCATTTATGGAGAGCTTGAAAAAAACTGCCTCAAAAACTGAAGTTGCCTCCAACGAACTCGGCGAAATTATGACAAAAATAAATAATGGCGAGGGAGCTATCGGATTGTTGCTCAAAGATACGGTTATGGTAAATAACATTGATGAAACCATTGTTAACCTGAAAGAAAGCAGCATAGGTTTGAACGAAAATATGGAAGCGCTCAAACACAATTTCCTTTTCAGGGGATATTACAGGCGGCAGGCCAAAGAAGAGGCAAAAGAAGCGGAAGAATTGCAGTTGAAAACAGATACGGTAATGCCGGTGGAGAAGAAGTGAGAAGGCAGTCAACGAACAGCAAAACCCCACCAGCGTTGCCTTTGGCCTGAAAGGCCAACCTATTTCAGCCCAGGGCAAAACGACCGGAGGGAGTGTCGCCCTGGGTTTGAGTTGAGTAACAGACATCGGCCGCGAGCCAGCCAGTATTGAAAAACAACAGTTGTTGCAGTCGAAATAGAAATGATGTTCATGAATGAAAAAAATGTGGATTCGAACAACAGCAATTTTATTTTTTATTTTACTGATAACAAATGATTTCGCATTTGCACAGGATACTGTAACCCAAAAAGATTCAACCCATCTGTACGAGAACATAGAAACTTATTCCGAACGAAGCGGGTTTACCAAATTTATGTTCCGCTTGTTTTTTAAACCGGTAGCGCCGGCGCCGGCACAAAAAATATTGAATAAGCGGCTGATACAGAAACCCTACAGCTCTTTTGAAAGAAAAATCATCAGGAAAATCGATATTATTACACTCGACCCGTTTGGATATTCCATTGGCGACACCATAACGGCATCGCTCAACTTTATATCCAAAACCGGAAATAAATTTCATATTAAAACATACCCCTTCACCATTCGTAACCTTTTACTGTTTCATAAAAATCAACCCTTCGATTCGCTGTTGGTTAAAGAATCGGAACGGTTGGTGCGCAGCATGAATTACATTACCGATGTCTCATTTTTCGTTCAGGTTGCACCGGAAAACTCCGACTCTGTTGATATTTTCATCCGCGAACTTGATAGCTGGAGCCTCATTCCCGGAGGTTCCATTTCTGCTTCGCGCCTTACTTTTAAACTCAGAGAAAACAATTTTATTGGCCTGGGGCACACGTTTCAAAATGGAATTGTATGGAACCATTCAACCGGCGACTTTGCTTACAGAATGAAATATTTTATCCCAAACATTCGTAATACCTATATCAACTCCACCCTGCAATACGGTACCGATGAATACGGAAATTTTATAAAAAGTTTTGCTGTGGACCGGCCGTTTTTTTCTCCTTTGGCCAAGTGGGCGGCGGGCGTAAATTTTTCGCAACACCTGCACAAAGATTCAATCTGGACCATCAACACCATGCCTTTTAAATACAATGCGCAGGATTACTGGGCGGGCAATTCCATGCCGGTTTTCGGGGGAAATTCAGAATACAGCCGCACCACCCGGTTTATTTCTGCGGCGCGTTTTATCCGCATCAGGTTTACCGAAAAACCACCTGAAACCATTGACACACTCCGGTTTTACAGCGACGAGAATTTTTACCTCGCCAGCATTGGCGTAACAACACGGTTGTATGTAAAAGACAAGTTTATTTTCAAGTTTGGAATAACCGAAGATGTTCCGGTTGGAAAAGTGATTAGCCTCACGGGCGGTTACCAGGAAAAAAACAGTTTGGGGCGTTTCTATGCCGGAGCGCGTTTATCTTCAGGTAATTATTATCGGTGGGGATACCTGAGTTCCAACATCGAATTGGGTACGTTCCTCCGGTCGGCGCAGGTTGAACAAGGTGTTGTAAGGGTTGGTGCAAATTATTTTACAAACCTGATTGAAATCGGACAATGGAAATTCAGGCAGTTTATTAAACCACAAGCAATTATTGGCATCCACCGCACCAGTTACGACAGTTTAACCATTAACAACGAATACGGGATAAGAGGATTCAACAGCACTGTATTGTCGGGCACCAGCCGTTTGTTGCTTACATCGCAAACCCAATCTTATGCTCCGTGGAATTTTATCGGGTTTCATTTTGGCCCCTATCTAAACTTTTCGCTGGGAATGCTTGGCGATGCAGCAAATGGGTTTCGCGAAAGCAAACTCTATTCGCAAATTGGGTTGGGCGTTTTAATAAAAAACGACAACCTGGTTATGAATGCTTTTCAACTGTCCATTTCGTTTTACCCGGTAATTCCCGGTAAAGGAAATAATATTTTCAAACTCAACTCCTTTCAAACCACCGATTTCGGCTTCCGCGATTTTGAAATTGGAAAACCGGCGCCGGTATTTTTCCGATAATGACCTTGCTAAACAAATTGTGTTTATGAACCAGGTTTAGCAGAGGGCGTGAATCCTTTTCATATTGCCCCTTCCCGCACACACCGCGCCACCACCTCGGTAATATTGTTACAACCCGATTTACGGAGTATATTTTTTTTATGCGTTTTTACGGTGTGCGGAGAAATAAATAGTTCCGATGCAATGGTGTTAATATCCTTGCCTTGCGCCATTTTTTGCAGGATTTCCGTTTCCCGCCCCGTAAGCTGTTTTTTGCAGTTATTTTTCAGCGGTTGAAATTTATCGTCAGTGTCCAGGGAATAGAATGAAGGCCGCTTACTGCTGACAAACGAAATTTTATGATCCACCTGCATGTTCAGGTAAGAAACATCGGTATGAATATGCAAAACTTTTTGAATCTTTCCGTCCTCCGACACAACCAGTGTGACAGCCTGATGAAGAATGGTTTTGTAG
>NZ_JAWLCI010000021.1:0-66130 GCF_041687215.1 Mariniphaga sp. | reverse complement strand
GAACAGTCGTAAAATCCAACAGGTGGAAAGGATTTTGGAATGAATTTTCTGAAAGGTATTATACAAAATTAACTGCGTAATATGAGAACTGCACCCGTAAAAAAGGATTACCTTGAAATCGGGAATACGTCTGATATTTCCATCCGCCTGAAAAACCACGCTCTTACGCTTGCCAACAAAGTGGAGTACAGCATTTACGGAGATGAGAATTTGCTGAGTGGCGGTTTTGTATATCTGGAATATGTGAATATTCAAAGCAAAATTGTGGCTTTTGAACCCTTTTTTCAGATGCACTGGCGCGAGCAAAGAGGCCTCGACAGCAAATATGCCGGCGGTTTAAACGTCAGATGGCGTGCCATTGCAAAAGAGAATACCGGTTTGTTTTTTGGGATTGGAAGCCTTTACGAAACAGAGCGTTGGAATTACAAGGGAGTTCCCGACGACAAACTGCCTGAAGATACCACGCCCATTGAGGTTGAACGGTTCAGGGGAACTTCGTATATCAGTTTCAAACAAAAACTTGGCGATTTGTTCGACCTGGATATCAGCGGCTATTTTCAACCCACGTTTTCAAATCCGTTCGACAATTACCGGATGGCAAGCAGCTTTGAACTGACATACAATTTTACCCGTTATTTGGGATTACGTTTTTTGTACCAAAATATTTACGATTCGGTCCCTGTTGTGCCTATCGACAATTTGTACCACGATGTAAATTTTGGAATAACCTTAAGTTTTTAAGATGAAAAAGCTACTTTTCTTTTGGAATGAACTGAAAGCCACGTTCTGGTTTGTGCCGGTGTTAATCATTATATTTTCCATATTGTTTTCTGTTGGTTTAGTTTACCTGGACAGCATTCTTAATTTGCCCCAAAATAATCTTACGCGTTTCTTTTTGGTGAACAGTGCCGATTCGGCCCGCAGCATTTTATCCACTATTTCGGGGGCGATGATAGGCGTTGCCGGAACGGTTTTTTCGGTGACGCTGGTGGCGCTCACACTGGCTTCATCGCAATTCGGGCCGAGGCTCATCAAAAACTTTATGTATGTGCGCCTGAACCAGGTGGTGCTGGGGTCGTACATTTCCACCTACCTTTACTGTCTGTTCGTTTTAACGGCCATCAAAGAGGGAGACTATACATTTATTCCGGCGTTGTCAATTCTGGTGGCCATTTTTGCTGCCATGGCAAATATTATTTTGCTTATTATTTTTATTCACCGCATTGCCATCAGCATTCAGGCAGATAAAGTAATTTCTGAAATTTCGGCGTTTATTTCCACGCAGCTGAAAACATTGTTTCCTGAAAAAATGGGGGAAGAAGCGGAGGGTGGGAAAAGGCCTGATATCACGGCCATAAAATCAGGCTATTCAAAAACGGTTACTTTGGAGTCTCCCAAAAGCGGTTACCTCCAGTATATTGACAGTGAAACGTTGATGGAAATCATTACCCGGAACAATGCGCTGCTGGAGCTAAATGTCAGGCCCGGAGGGTTTTTGGTGGAAGAGCTTGAAATCGGGCACCTTCATTCCAACGAAAATATTGAAAAAGGGGAGGTGGCGAAAATTCTTCAGCAACTGGTAGTTGGGCCCATAAAAACACCGCAGCAGGACCTTGAATTTTCCATTCATCAGATGGTTGAAATTGCTGTCCGTGCGCTTTCTCCCGGGGTAAACGACCCGTACACCGCCATTGCCAGCATCGACAACCTGACGGCGAGTCTTTGTTATCTGGGTACGGCAAAATTTCCTTCAAAATTCAGGTTCGACACCGAAAACAACCTCAGAGTGATTGCCGATACACTTGACTTTGAAGGCATTCTGGATGCCGCTTTTAATCAAATCAGGCAGTTTTCGGCAGGAAGCCCCGCTGTAATTATCAGGTTGATGGAGGCATTGATAACCATACATCAATTTGCGAAAAATATGCGTTACAGAAAGGCAATTATTAAACATGCAAATATGGTTTTGCGCTTGGGCAGGGAATCCATCAATGAAAAAAATGACCTCAGCGATCTTGAGAAAAGAGTAGAGAAAATTATTGAAAAACCGGAGAAAACGTAAAAAATGAATTGGATTATTTTAATTATTGCCGGCTTGTTTGAAGTGGCATTTGCGTTCTGTTTGGGAAAAGCAAAACATACTACAGGTGTTGATATGTATTTATGGTATGCCGGCTTTCTTGTGGCGCTTATCATAAGCATGGGACTTCTGGTGAAAGCAACTCAAACATTGCCCATTGGCACGGCCTATGCCGTTTGGACAGGTATTGGCGCTGTAGGAACCGTTTTGGTTGGAATTTTTGTGTTTAAAGAACCAACAACTTTTTTGCGGCTGTTTTTCCTGACAACACTGATTGCCTCTATTGTTGGATTAAAAGTAGTGTCGAATTGAGATGAAGGACTTCGTGATAAAAAAAGTAGCTGAATACCAGGTGACCGATATTTTGATGAAATTGCCGGTAAAAAATTACAAAACAACGACTATATAAACAACCGTTATCACCTTTGCATATTTTGTATAGTATTTTTATTTTCAAATTTATAAATAAAAACAGAACGAAATGACCGATAATAAAAATGCGTTTCAAAACCCTTCGGACAATGAACCAAAGGTTACCGGGATTGGCGGGATTTTCTTTTTTTCTGAAGATCCTGAAAAAACAAAAAATTGGTATTCAAAACATTTGGGGCTGGAGGTAAATCAGTGGGGGTCAAGTTTTGAATTCAGAAATGCAAACCGACCCGATGAGATTAACTACCTGCAATGGAGTCCTTTTGAAATAGCAAGCGAATATTTTAAACCTTCTGAAAAGGAATTTATGATAAACTACCGGGTTCAGAATATAGAAGGACTTGTATTGAAACTGAAAGCCGGTGGCGTAACTGTATTGGACGAAATTGAAACTTTTGATTATGGCAAATTTGTGCATATTATGGACGCTGAGGGAAACAAAATTGAATTGTGGGAACCGGTTGACAAGGTTTTTACCGAAATGAATTTAAAAACAACCAAATAATTAAACATCGCATGAGAAAAAGATTGAATCATTCTCTCAAAAACCTGTTTGTACGTTTGCTTATTCTTTTACCTTTTCTGTTTTCAGGCAACAGTGTTTTGGGTCAAAACGAAAATGAAAATTGGGTTTTGGTGTGGGAAGACCAGTTTGATAAAAATGAACTGGATACCACCAAATGGTCGCAGATTTCAACGCAACCAAATCATTACGACCGGTCGCCCGACTGGAAAAAACACATGATTGCCGATGAGCGCCTTCATTCGGTTGAAAACGGTAAACTTTTTCTGAAGGGAATGAATAATCCGGGCATTGAAAATGACGACAGGCCGTTTTTAACAGGCGGCGTTGAATCAAAGGGAAAGTTTTCTTTCAAATACGGGAAAGTGGAAATCCGTGCCAAAAAGGAATGTGCAAAGGGCGCCTGGCCCGCCCTTTGGATGATGCCCGAAGAAGGAGTTTACGGCGGCTGGCCCCACAGCGGAGAAATCGACATTATGGAACACCTGAATTACGACAGTATCATCCACCACACGGTGCACACCCGCTACACCAACGTGCTGAAAAATACCTCCAACCCGCCGCGTGGAATTGGGAACATACGGGCCGATGTGACCGAATGGAACATTTACGGGCTGGAATGGCACCCCGATGTACTGATTTGGACGGTGAACGGAAAGGAGACATTCCGGTATCCGCGGGTTGATGGTCTGGACGATGAAATGAAACAATGGCCGTTCGACCAGCCGTTTTACTTTATCCTGAGCCAGCAACTGGGCGGTTCGTGGGTCGGAAAAGTTCATCCGGATGAACTCCCGGTTTCCATGATTGTTGATTATGTGAAGGTGTATCAGATTTTGCAGGAATAATCCATTTCGTTTTGAAAAGTGATTTCCTGTAATACATAAATCAAAAATATGACATGAAAACACAAGAAATCAAATCGAAGCTTTCACCCGAACAGCAATCAGCTTTACTTGGAACATTAAAAACCCGTTTTGAAAAGCATAAAAACCGTCACAAGGTAATTGATTGGGCCAGCGTGGAATCCAGGTTGCAATCCAGTCCCGAAAAACTATGGTCGCTCTACCAAATGGAAGAAACTGGTGGCGAACCGGATGTAATTTTATTTAATGACAGCTCGGATGAAATCCTTTTTTGCGACTGCTCGGCAGAAAGTCCCACAGGCCGCCGCAGCGTTTGCTACGACAGGGAAGGGCAGGAGTCGAGAAAGGAACACAAACCGGCTAATAATGCTGTGGACATGGCCGCTGAAATGGGTATTGAATTGTTGTCGGAGCAGGAATATCGGGAGCTGCAGAAATTCGGTCCGTTTGACACCAAAACTTCAAGCTGGCTGAAAACGCCTGCCGAAATCAGAAAACACGGCGGCGCCATTTTTGGCGATTTCCGTTACGGGCAGGTTTTTGTTTACCACAACGGGGCACAATCATATTACGCAGCCAGGGGATTTCGGGGCAAGCTCAGGGTTTGAAAAGAGAGTGCTGCGGAAGTTTTCTATAAACATACAATTCCTCTGGAATTGAAAACACCAATCGCACCTTCAAAACACCCAACCTCAGCGAGGTCGCATGTTTATTGCAACTGTTTATTGTTTGCTGTAGTTGTTACCAAAACGGTAAATAAGGTTGATATTCCACAAAAAATCATCGCCCGGAATGGTTGAATCGATGGCTTTGTTCACTGTTGATGAAACCGAAATTGGGAAATTCCGGCGGTTCAGCGACAAGGTTGAATTGATAAAAAACCCATCATAAGCATCCATTTTCAGGAAATAGGCCTGAGCTAAAAGTCGAAGAAATGTTTTGTCACTCAGGCTAATCGACGAAAAGTTGGCCATCAGTGTAATGAAATTGGTGTTTCGAACCGCATCTTTATCCACGCCATAGGAATAGATGTAGTAGGGCGCAATGTTGATATTTTTCGTCAAATAAAACACTGGCGCAATTTCTGCCGCCAGGTATTGTTGGGTTCTTAAAATTTCCTTCGGGTTTCCGTTTTGAGTTACCTCAATGTTTTTAAAACTATAGGCCGGATGGGCACCAACCCGTAGCCCGAATTTTTTAGTATTCACCGCCTGATATCGCATCCAGAAAAAGAAGGTCCATGGTTTTCCGTCGAGACCAAACCGTAATGTAGGATCAACCCTGAATTTTTCGCCACCAATGGAAAAGTCGAAAAGTGCTGCCGGTTTTCCCAGGGTAAGGTTTGGAAATGTTGAAAGTCCTTTTGTGGTCAGCGTTATATTTCCGTTCAAATGAAACGTTTGATTTTTCTTTTCATTTTCCTGCGAAAAAGCAACCGTTGACAGGATTAAAAATACAGGAAGGAACAGGTTCATTTTTAGCAAAGTAAACAACTTTTTGATGTCTGGCAAAATGCTCTGCCGTGTGATAGGTATTTCACTAGAAGGCTTTTTTGTTACTTTTTTGCTCATTTTTCTGTCAAATTTCGGGTTAATTCAACTGCCTGAACTCTTTTGGCGTCATTCCAACCCGCTGTTTAAACAGGCGGGTGAAATGTTGCGGATATTTGAACCCCAGTTCATACGCGATTTCATTTACGGTTTTATCGGTATTAAATGTTTTGTTTTTGGCCAGGTCAATGATTTTGTCCTGAATGTAATCTTTCGCCGATTTTCCGGTTTCCTTCTTAATCAAATCGCCAAAATAGTTGGCCGATAAATTCAGCTCATCGGCAAACCACGCAACTGATGGCAGGCCATAATTCTGCGGCATGTCCGATGAAAAATAGCCGTTTAGCTGTTCTTCATACTTTTCCGGAACTCCTTTATTCAATAATATTCTGAACGGCTGCAAATACCTTCGAACGAATATTTTCTGTTTCCTCTTTAACTGTAAAAGTATCGATCCAAAAATGAACGGTAACATCAACTCTGCCAGTCGATAAGCCTGTAATATTTACGGTTGGTTTTCGTCGTTTTGTAATAATTCCGTCAACTTTTAACACCGCATCTTCAATAGCTTTCATTGTTGAATTGTAATCTGAGTTAGAGGGCAGACCAACCACAAATTCGTACCGCAAAAAACCATCGATGGTATAGTTGATGAGCGGATTCTTGATGATCATTGCATTTGGAACATAAACATCCTTACCGTCGGGAGTTTTGAGTTGAGTATCCCTTATATTCAGGCCAATAATTTTCCCTTTTATGGCGCCTGTTTCCACAAAATCGCCAACCCTGAACGGACGCTTAAAGGCCATCAGAATTCCTGCCAGAAAGTTTTCTCCAATGTCACGCAGGGCAAAACCAATAATAAATGCAGAAATTCCTGCGCCTGCCAGAATACTGGCTGTAATTCCACCGAAACCAACTATTTTCAGCGCAAGCAGCAAACCAGTAACAAAAACGGTAAAACGTATCAGTGTTGAAAGGAAGTCGGCCAGCAGAGGGTCCTCCATTTGCCTTTTTAGCTTTCTTTCGGAAATTCGACGAATTTGTCTGGCCAGAAACCAGGCAAAAAGCAGTACCAAGATAGCAGCAATAAGCTTTGGGGTGATACCAACCATGCTATCGTAATATTTTACAACCTCCAACTTCAGGTCACTGATAAATTGTTTCATATTTTTTAAAAGTATAAAAGTAAGGAAATGGCCTTACAAAATGTTGTCGTGATGAAATATTTCCCCGGGATAATGCCTGCTAACGATAATTTATTGGAAAACGACCAAAACGATTGGTTATTACCATGTTTACGGTTTAAACTACCATTTTCTAACCTTACCATTTCAATTCTTCCTATTTCATGTATTTTAATAATTCTGATGTTTTTGTATTTTTCAGGAATTTATAAAAGGCTTCATAATGAAATTATTCACGTATTTACTGGTGGCTGCAGCTTTGCTTGTTTTACCAACACAAATTTTTTCCCAAACTCTTGAGTTTGAAAATCCCATTGCGGAGCAACGCGCCGATCCGTGGGTGCACAAAACTGACGATGGCACGTATTACCTGATTGCCACAGTTCCGGAACATGACAGAATCGTAATTCGAAAAGCAACCAGCATCAACGGTTTAAAAAATGCCAGAGAAAAGGTGGTGTGGCGTAAACACGAAAAAGGGGAGATGGGGCATCACATCTGGGCTCCTGAACTGCACCGGATTGACAAAACCTGGTACATCTATTTTGCCGCAGGCGAAGCAGAAAATATCTGGAATATCCGAATGTGGGTTTTGTCCAACACTTCTGATGATCCGATGGCAGGCGATTGGAAAGAAGAAGGAAAAATTGAAACCCAACGAGAGTCATTTTCGCTGGACGCCACAACTTTTGAACACAGAGGCAAACGGTATTTAATCTGGGCGCAGAACGTCAGGGGAGGCGATCATGGAACGGCGCTGGTTATGTCAGAAATGAAAAATCCAACCACGTTAACGGGCCCGGAAGTGGTTTTAACCGAGCCTGAATTCAATTGGGAACGAATGAAATACAACGTGAACGAAGGAGCGGCAGTTTTAAAACGAAATGGGAAAATATTCGTTACTTACTCTGCCAGCGCCACCAACCACAATTACTGCATGGGGTTGTTGTGGATTGACGAAGATGCTGATTTGCTGGACGTTTCCAACTGGAACAAATCGCCGGGGCCGGTTTTTTATACCAACGAAGAATTAAAACGGTACGGACCGGGGCACAATTCTTTTACAACGGCAGAAGACGGCGAAACCGTGATTATGATTTACCACGCCCGCGATTACAAAGAAATTCAGGGACACGAACTTTCCGATCCCAACCGGGCAACACGTGCACGGGTCGTCCGCTGGACAGAAAGTGGCTTTCCCGATTTTATGCAAAAAATGGGAGATTAGCCGGGAAAGTATCAAATCAGAATTACCACGTCCGGTTTTTCATGTATTCATCCAGTTCTTCGCGCGACATGGGAATTTCACCCGGATTTTCGTCGAGCCATTTTAGGAATGCATTTTTGATTTCTTCTGTCCAGCGGGTGTCGATTTGTCCCGGAGTATAAACACCTTTTCGCAGCATTTCGTGTCCGAACTTGTCGCGCAGGGCAATAAATTCGCCGGTAATCACCACCTTTTCAACCAGGTGGGCCGGGATAAAAACCACACCTTCGCGTTTAGCCAGCACCACATCGCCAGGTGAAACGGTTGCCCTGCCAATGCGAATGGGGACATTGATTCCGGCCATCATCATCTCCGTGATAAATGAAGGATCGAATCCGCGGGTAAACGCATTGAACCCCTCAATTTTCGAAAGTCCCTCCAAATCGCGTGCGCCGCCATCGAACACTACTCCGGTTTTCGATTTGGAGTAGATGGAATTCCCGAGGTTGTCGCCAATGAGCGTACCGTCTATAACTTTTCCAAACCCGTCGGCCACATACACATCGCCTTCTTTCAGCATGTCAATGGGCCAGGAATTTGAAGCACCGATTCTTCCTTCTTTTTCGCCCACTTGTTTGATCTGGTTGTTAATGTCAGGTCGGTTGGGCATGTACTGTACGGTCAGCACCCTTCCTACAAAAGGTTTTTCGGGGTGAATCATTACCCAGCCGCCTTCAAATTGGTTGTGGTACCCTTCACTCCGGAGCACTCCCCAGGCTTCTTCGATGGAAAGGTTTAGTAACCGTTCGAGCAATTCTGCCGGCACAATCGGCCGTCCACCTGCATCGCGTTCCCCCTGCCATTCGGGTGTGTAAAACTTCATTTGTTCAATGGTGGGTTCAATCTGTGACTGAACGAAACTGGTTATTCCAACCAGAATTACAATTACAAGAATAATTTTTTTCATATTTATTTGATTTAAAATTTATTTGTTCGTTGTTACATACCCCTCTGTCCGCCAGCTGGCGGACATCTCCCCTCAAGCGGGGAGAACGTTCTGATGTGATTTTTTGGAAATTAAAATATCTGCACATTATTCCTTAGAACGTTTTTCCTTATTTAGGGAAAATGGCGTTAGCCAAAAGGGTCAGATTTGTCATATTCTGTAAATTTTTCAAATATCATTCTAACTTGTTTCTTACCCCTCTGTCCGCCAGCTGGCGGACATCTCCCCTCAAGCGGGGAGAACGTTTTGATGTGATTTTCTGCAAAACAAAAAAATCAGACTCTGTTTTTTAGAACGTTTTTCCCTGTTTAGGGAAAATGGCGAAGCCAAAAGGGTAAACTACTGCGCCTTAAATTGATTTTTACTCTTTTCGAGAACTTTATCAATATCCATTAATTCGTCATTTTTTATTCTTAAAACTTTTATTCCCAGTTGATTTAATATTTCATCTTTTCGATTATCTTCTTCTTTTCTATAATGGTGAATTTTTCCATCCAGTTCTACTGCTAAATTTTCTTTGTAACAGTAAAAATCAGGCACATAAAAGAAATGTTCATTACCAATTGATTCATAAATAATGGCATGTTGCCTCAGGAATTTACGACCTTCCAACTGTCTTTTTCGCAGGAAACGCCAAAGCCTTTCTTCCTCCAATGTCGGATTGTTTCTGAGCTTACGCGTGATTTCTTTTATCTGTTCGTATTTCATTTTACTTGTTTTTTACCCCTCTGTCCGCCAGCTGGCGGACATCTCCCCTCAAGCGGGGAGATCGTTCTGATGCAATTTTCTGCAAAACAAAAAAATCAGCACTCTGTTTTTTAGAACGGTTTTCCCTATTTAGGGAACCTGCCTGCCGGTAGGCAGGAATGGCGAGGCCAAAAGGGTAAAGCAAATTCATCTCAATTTTCTTTCTCTTCAGCTTCCTCACCAGTTGGTTTATTTCTCCACCATGTAGCCAGCGATGATCCCGTAATGTTCATCATCGGTCCGAAAATGGCCGGGGCAAGACCCACTGTGGCCACTTTACCCATTTGCAGCGCCAGGCCGGAGGCCAGTCCGCCGTTTTGCATACCCACTTCCAGCGCAATGGTGCGGCAGTCCTGTTCATTCATTCTTAAAACAAAACGGGCAACCGAATAGCCCAGTCCGTAGCCAAACATGTTGTGCAAAAAACAGGCAAGAATCAGCAACAGCCCCACCTCGAGCAGACTGTCACGACCGGCAGCAGTAATGATGGTGATGATAATTCCGATTCCCAGCATGGAAATAAATGCCAGTGCTTTGTTCAACCATTCCTCATCGCCACGGGCCAGGTATTTAAAAATAAAAGCTCCGGCAACCGGCAGCAGCATAAACCAGAATACATCGGTTCCGATTCCATGCATAAAATCAATTTCAGAAATACCTGCGGTTTGCCAGGAAATAAAGTTTTTTAACCCAATAATCAGAAAATAACTGGTTAATTGAATGATGATACCTCTTTTGGGAACTTTGGAAAGTGAAAAAATATTAAAAATGAGACCGGCAATGATGGGCAGGATGACCATATTGAAAATATCAAGCATCATTTTCCAGAAATTTACATCCACCATTTGTCCGGCCAGAGTTTTCATCAGGAACGGCGTGAGAAGCGGCGAAAGTATGGTGGCAAAGGCAGTCAGGGTTACCGAAAGCGCAAGGTTGGCGCGTGCAAGGAATGACATGACGTTGGAAGCCAGTCCGCTGGGGGAAGAACCAACCAGAATAATTCCTGCTGCAATTTCGGGAGGGAAGTTGAACATTGTAGCCACCGAAATACCCACAATGGGCATAATGGTAAACTGACAAATAATCCCGGCGATTACCCCTTTGGGCATTTTTACAACCCCGGCAAAATCTTTAAGGCTCATTTGCGAGCCCATACCAAACATGATAATTTGCAATAGCGGAACAATCAACAGTTTCAATTCAAAATCGCCTACTGCAAGAAAATACCGGGGATAATACATAGAAACGGTAACCGCAGTAAAAATCCAAAGCGAATAGGAAAAGCCTCTGAATGTTTCAAAACCACGCACGGCAAAGGCAAGGCTTATAAAGCCTAATGTAAGAAAAGGCCCCGTCCATTCGGTTTTTCCTGAAAAATAAAAAGCTGCAACCAAGAGGAAAAACAGGGCTGAGGAGCCAAGAAACAGGTAGTAGATTTTTTTATTATTCACGATAAAGTTTTTGTCATTTGTCATCAGTCATTAGTCACTGGGTGAAATGTGAAAAAATCAGCTCCAGGTGCGGTCCCACGATTTCCGTTCGTTCCACTCCTCGGTTGGTGCAAAATACTCTTCTCCTTTTTTCAGGTGTTCTTTCACCACATCTTCGTTTAAATCGATGCCCAGTCCTGGCACCTCTGGAACTGTGGCAAATCCTTTTTCAACCAGCGGTTTGTGTCCGGTAATGTATTCTTCCCAGTAAGGTGTGTCCACATCGTGGTGTTCCAGCGCCACAAAGTTTTGGGTGGCTGCGGCACAATGCACATTGGCCATAAACGACACCGGAGTTCCGGCAAAGTGCATGGCCATGGCAATTCCAGCTTCTTCGGCATAGTCGCCAATTTTTTTGGTTTCCAGAATTCCTCCGGCAGAAGCCAAATCCGGATGAACCATATCCACAGCCCGTTCGTCGCACAAGGTAATGAAAGCTTCTTTCCCAAAAATATCTTCACCTGTTAAAGTTGGTGTATTAATGGCCTGTGTTATTTCCTTCCATTTTTCGGTGTAAAACCACGGAACCATGTCTTCAAGCCAGGCGAGCTGGTATTTTTCCAGGGCATTTCCAAGACGGATGGCTGTATTTGTATCGAAATGGCCAAAGTGGTCGGCACAAAGCGGAATTTCGTAACCAACAATTTCTCTTACCTTATGAACATATTCCACCATTTTTTCAAGGCCGAGATCAGTTATCTGAATGCGGGTAAACGGATGTTTGGTGTTGCTCAGGTTGCCCGGCCTGCTTTGGTCCCATTCGCTTTGACCTTCCCAGAATTTTTCGCCAATTAATGCGCCTGGGATATCTTTAATTAAACCGATACCGAAATCCATTTTTAAAAAAGTATATCCCTGTTCCATGCGGTAACGCATCCGTTTGGCATAAACTTCGGGGTCTTTGGAAGAAGGCGTGTCGGCATAAATCCGGATTTTCTCACGGTACTTTCCGCCCAGCAACTGGTAAACCGGAACATCGTAAGCTTTTCCGGCCAAATCCCACAATGCCATTTCCACCCCGGAAACGCCGCCGCCCTGGCGACCGTGCCCTCCAAACTGTTTTATAATCTTAAAAATCTGCTCCACGTTGCACGGATTCAGTCCCAGAATGCGGCTTTTCAGAAACAGCGCATAACGTGGGTCAGCAATATCGCGCACTTCGCCTAAACCATATATATCCTGGTTGGTGTAAATTTTCAGAATAGGCCCGTCGGTTGTGTTGGCCACACGCAGGTCGGTAATTTTTAAATCAGTAGGGCTCGAACTTCGCTGCACATTTTGGGTTACATAATCTACACTGGCAGCCACATCGTTCGATTTGGCCAGAAATGCAATGCCAAGGCCACCAAGGGCTGTTTTTCCTAAAAAGTTTCTTCTGCTGAAATTTGAACCAGATAAAAGGTTCTGAGTTTTCTCTTTTTTAGTTGAAGTCATATTCTACCGGTTTTAGTGATGAATCTCAAAAATAAAAAAATATCTAAGACCTAATAAGAATCATTAAATTAGAATTGAAAAATAATACTTTTGTGCCTTTAAAATCTTAAAAAAAATGAACAAAATGAAGAAATCTTTTATTTTAATCTTTGCTCTTGGCATGTTATTTTTTTCATGTCAGAACCAAAAGAAAGAATCACAAACAGATATGGAAAATCCTTTTTTCACTGAGTGGACCACTCCCTACGGAGTTCCCCCGTTTGATGAAATTGAAATTGAACACTTTCTGCCTGCATTAAAGGAAGGTATTGCACAGAGGGAAACTGAAGTTGAAGCCATTGTTGCCAACACAGCAGAACCTACATTTGAAAATACTATTCTGGCACTCGATAAATCGGGTGAATTGCTCGGTAAAGTTACCGGAACATTTTACCCGCTGAGTTCGGCAAATACCAATGACGAGATGCAGGCGCTTGCCCGTGAAATTTCGCCGCTGATGACCCAACACCGCGACAATATTTCGTTGAATCCGGAACTGTTTGAAAGAATAAAAAGTGTTTATGAAAGGCGGAACGAACTGGATCTCGATAAAGAACAAATGCGCGCAACTGAAAAATATTACGAAGATTTTGTACGCGGTGGCGCAAATCTGTCAGATGCAGATCAGACAAAACTTCGTGAATTGAATGAAGAATTGTCGAAACTGACCCTTCAGTTTGGCGAGAATTTGCTGGCTGAAACCAACCGCAATTTCAAGTTGGTTATTGACAATGAAGCAGATTTGGCAGGATTGCCGGAGGATGTGATTGCCCGTGCTGCCGATGATGCCAAAGCTTCTGGCGAAGAAGGCAAGTGGGTTTTTACCCTGGCAAAACCCAGTATGTTGCCGTTTTTACAATATGCCGAAAACCGCGATTTACGCGAAAAACTGTACCGCGGTTACTTTATGCGTGGAGATAACGGTAATGAACACGATAATAAGGAAATCATCAAAAATATTGTAAAACTGCGCGATGAGCGGGCTGAATTGCTGGGATTCAACAATCACGCTGAATATGTGATTGATGTGAACATGGCAAAAACACCCGAAGCGGTTTATGAATTCCTAATGCAACTTTGGACTCCGGCTATGGAAATGGCAAAAAAAGACCGTGACGAAATGCAGGCCATTATCAACAGCGAAGGAGGCAATTTTAAACTGGCCTCATGGGACTGGTGGTATTACGCTGAAAAACTGCGCAAACAAAAATTCGACCTCGATGAGGCAGAAATGAAGCCTTATTTCAGCCTCGACAATGCCAAAAAAGGTTTGTTCTATGTGGTGGAAAGACTGTACGGTTTAAAACTTGAACCACGCGACTGGCCCACTTATCACGAAGAGGCCGAAGTTTATGAAGTGCTGGAAGCCGATGGTTCGAAATTGGGTGTAATGTACATGGATTTTCACCCGCGCGACGGTAAAAGGGTAGGAGCATGGTCAACAGCTTTCAGAAGCGCTACTTACCGCAATGGCGAACGCATTCCACGGATTGGTTCCATTGTAATGAATTTTACCCGTCCTTCGGGCGACACACCGGCTTTGTTGAGTTTTGAGGAAGTTTCTACGTTTTTCCATGAGTTTGGCCACGCATTGCACGGATTGTTTGCCGATGGTCCGTACGATCGTACCGCTGGAAACGTGCCACGGGACTTTGTGGAATTGCCGTCGCAGGTGATGGAGCACTGGGCTGCCGAACCTGAAGTGCTGAAAGTTTATGCACGGCATTACCAAACCGGCGAACCCATTCCTGATGAACTGATTGAAAAACTGGAAATGAGCGGTACGTTCAACCAGGGATTTGAAACCGGTGAATTTGTTGCTGCTGCTCTGCTCGACATGGATTATCACACTACCGAAAATCCGGTTATTGATGATGTGCGTGCATTCGAAAAAGCTTCGATGGATAACATTGGATTAATTGATGAAATTCTGCCACGTTACCGGAGCACTTATTTTTCACACATTTTCAGCGGCGGTTATTCGGCCGGTTACTATGTGTATTATTGGGCCGGCGTGCTCGATACCGATGCTTTTTATGCATTTAAGGAAACCGGTGATATTTTCAACCCGGAAGTGGCTGCCAAATTCAGAACCTTACTTGAAAAATGTGGAGCTGATGATGGTATGACGGTTTATAAAAACTTCCGCGGAAAAGAACCTTCTATTGACCCTTACCTGGAGAAAAAAGGACTGAAGTAATTAATCAGGAAATATTTAAAAATGCAGTTGGCAATCGTTTGGAATTGCCAACTGCCCAGTGACCAATGACCTGTGACCAATGGCCAGCACCCAGTTCCAAGCCCCAAGCCCCAAGCCCCGACAACCTCTTCATTCACCCAGTCACTCATTCACCCATTCATTCATTCATTCATTCATTCATTCATTCACTCACTCACTCACTCACTCACTCATTCACCCAGTGACCAATGACCAGTGACTATTGACCAGCATCAAGCCCAAGCCTCAAGAAACCTGACAACCTCCTCAACAATTTCACAATTTCCCATTTCCCCATTCACCCATTCACTCATTCACCCAGTGACCAATGACCAGTGACCAATGACCAGCAACTTTTGAACCCGAAACCCGGAACCCGAAACCTGCAACTTTACCCTGTGAAATAAATCTACGATTTAATGCTTCGCATTATTTCACAGGGTGAACTTTGAACTTCTTCCGTTTCTCCAGTTCCGATACTTGTGTCTTCTTTATGGCCCATAACGAATTTTTAAAAATTAATTTAAGTGCCCATAAAAAAAGTGGCACCGTAATTTACGATGTAAAAGGAATTTTGAATAAGGGTCTTACGGATAGGAGACTTTAATATTAAAAGAATAACAAACCAACCTGGTCTCAAACCAAAAAGCCAGCCAACCTCAAAAACATAGAAACAAAGGCTTTCGTTGTCAGCAAAAAACAGTTAACTTTGCCGGCAAAAACTCTGCAATATTCTTACAAAACAAACGATAGAACAAGTTATTACATCGCAGCGTGAACGTTTAAGTAAAGCGGGCAGCACTCTTCCACGCCCGGTCCATGGTTTTGCAAACCTTACATCGCATGCATTTATTGTAACCGGCGTCAGGCGTTGTGGAAAAAGCACTTTGCTCCAGCAAATAAACAACACTCTCGAGCAAGAATCAATATATATTAACTTTGAAGACCCCAGGCTGGCCGGTTTCGAATTAACCGATTTTAATCGCTTACAGGAAATTGCAGAAAAGAACTCAATTTCTGCCTTTTTTTTCGACGAAATTCAAACCATCGATAAATGGGAAAGTTTTATCCGCTTCAGGCTCGACGAAGGATACCGGATTTTTATTTCCGGGTCCAACGCAACCATGCTAAGTAAAGAACTGGGCACCAAATTAACCGGCAGACATATATCCAAAGAGCTGTTTCCCTTTTCTTACCGTGAATTTCTGCAATTCACCAAACAACCCGAAAGTGAAACATCATCCGAATCCTATATCACAGGTGGCGGATTGCCTGAATATCTGAAAACAAATCAGCCCGAAGTCCTTATGCAATTATTCAACGATATCATTATAAGAGACATTACGCTGAGGTACAACATTAAAAATATTACCACCTTGCAGCAACTGGCTGTATGGCTGGTATCCAACCCCGGAAAATTATTCACAGGAAACAGCCTTCGTAAATTATTTCAGATTGGTTCCTCATCAAGTATTATGGAGTATCTAAACTTTTTTAACGATGCTTATTTGTTTTTTTACGTACCCCGGTTCAGTTTTTCAGGGAAAGTGCAATTGGTAAACCCAAAAAAAATCTATTGCATCGACAACGGATTCATTCAGCATAATTCCGTTTCTTTTTCACCCGATAATGGCAGATTCCTCGAGAACATGGTGTTTCTGCATTTAAGACGAAAAACCAAAGAAATCTGTTATTTTGCAGAAAAAAATGAATGCGATTTTGTGACTTTTCAACAAAAAAAACCGGAGGGCATTTATCAGGTTTGCTGGCAACTCAACCACGACAACCTGAACCGGGAACTTAACGGTTTAAAAGAAGCAATGGACTATTTTGGTGCAACACAGGGAACGATTGTTACTTTTAATCAGAACGAAACATTTGAAATTGGCAATAAAACATGTAACGCAATCCCGTTTTATGAATGGGCCAAAACAATTTGACAGAGGACAGAGATGGAGATCAGAGGTCAGACTTCCCTGCCGGCAGGCATGCAGGCAACTTCCGTCTTCCAACTTCCGTCTTCCGACTTCTCCCGTAAGCTCCAAAGGTCCTTAGGAATCCTGCGGAACCTTCGGCACGACTTCCGTCAGTCAAAGTGTAAAACGAAATACACCTAAAGTGTAAAACAAAGAGGTCAAATAGTGTAAAATGAAAAGTAAAAAACCTGTTGACCAATGACAACCTGCCCATTGCCACTGAAAACTGTTCAGTGACACCCTGCTTTTGACAGTAAAACGCTTGTCCCTATGGGGAATCAAAAGATGTTGGGCAGCCTGTCCCATGGACATACTTTAGTCCACCGGGGTGAAATTCGCAGAATATTTCACCTGGATTTCACATTTTCCTTATCTCGTACAAATCCTGTTTTTGATTTTCGTAACTTTGAACTTTATAAATTGTATTTTCAAACAAAGAAATAAATTTTAAAATGGTAAATTGGAATTTACATATTGAATCAGATCCCGGTAAGTTATTCGGAAAACCCACAATAATCAACACAAGGATATCTGTAGATTTAATTCTGGAAAAACTGGCAGCAGGCGATACCGTTGATGATTTATTAGCGGCATATCCAAAACTGACGAATGACGATATAATTGCTTGTTTATTATTTGCCGCCGATTCAATCAAAAATGAAGTCATAATTCCAAAAGCTTCTTAAAATGAATTTGGTGGCTGACGAAAGTGTTGACTCCGGAATAACCCTGGGATTGAGAAAAAAGGGAATTAACGTATTTTCAATTGCCGAAGAATCAGGGGGAATAAAAGATACCGAAGTATTGGAATTGGCAGTCAAAAATGATGCTTTGCTCATTACGGAAGACAAAGATTTTGGAGAACTGGCTTTTCGGCTAAAATTTCAACACGCAGGAATTCTACTAATAAGGTTAAGTGATTTACCGCGTAATGAACGTTTATTACTCGCAGTTAAAACTATTTTCTCAAACTTAAATAAAATGAAAGGAAACTTTTCAGTGCTTACAAAAAACGGACTTCGAATTAAAAACTTGCGGGGAAAGGCAAAATAACTTCGTCAATTTAAGTTTTATTAATAGATACAAATCCTATTTCGAAATCAAATGAACCTTTATAGCACTCAGCCAACTCCCCTCCCTGGGAGGGGCTGGGGGAGGCTCCTCTCTTACCTTTTCATCAATTTTTCCTCCCAACCATTTAATCATTAGGCAATTTCCTTATCTTTGCCCGCTGAAAACCAAAACCATTAAACAGTATTTACTTAAATGGAAATATCCCAAATAAAAAAGTACATTTTCAAGAATGTTTATACAGGTTTAATTAAAACTGCATTTACATTGGTTTTGTCGGTGGTAGCAATTCCACTTATTATTAAAAATATTGGAATTGACAACTACGGGATAATTTCTATAGTTTTGGTCTTTTCAAGTTTCACCGGAATACTCGACCTGGGTCTATCCAAAGCATTAATTTCATTTCAGGGGAGTCAAAAAGAAAACAAAAAGGAAATTTCAGCCATTTACATTTTGAATCTCGGTTTGTTTGCCACCATGTTGTTGTTTGCACTGCTTGTATTCGTTTTTGAAATAAACCTGATGGGAGGAAAACTTGAAGTTGATTCTCCTACTTTGCGATTAATTAATACTATTGCAATACTATTATTATCTTTTGGAATATTCAATAATTTATTGCGTGCATCACTTGAAGCAGATTTTAAATTACAGTTGGTAAACTGGGGATTTTTAATTCAGTCGGTAATCATACATCTGGGCTGGTTAATTCTTGCCTTAATAAAAGCACCAATCCTATATTTTTTATTAATACCTGTTGCAGGTTCAGTTGTTACAATTATTTACCATTTATTATTTCTCCCACCCATATACACACAACTTATTAAGCCAGATAAAACAAGTTTTAAAAACGTTTTTGGCATTACATTTCAGTTTTTTAAGGTTGGGGCCTTAAACTCTGCACACTTGCCTTTAATTAAGTATGTAATTATTCTTTTTTTAGGAGAAGGAAGAGCCATAGGTATTTTTGAGCTTTCAACAAAATTGGCTGTTTTAGCCAATAATCTGCTGGCCTATATCTCAAATCCCTTTTTTAGTATTGTGGCAAAACACAAAGAAAAGAGTAAAGTATATTTGTGGGGAGTAATAAAAAAAGTTACAAAGTTTTTAATTGCAGTAACATTAACAGGTTATATAGTGTTTTTTATTTTTAATAAATTTCTTATTCAATACTTTTTTAAAGAATATACAACTGAAATTTTTCAGGTATTAAACTTTGTTTTAATCGGATACTTAATCATTGCGGCCAGTGAAAGCATTCAAAAATACATGCTGGGCATTGGAAAAGTAAACCTGGTTGCCCGGATTAAACTAACAGGAATCTTCATTAATGCTCTGGTAATAATTGTGGTATTTTTAACCGGTAATTGGAATTTGGTAAATATTGCTCTGGCTTATTCATTTAGCCTTGTTTCAATCGGATTATTTTGGTTATTTCGCAGCTTAAAAAGTGATAAACAATGATTTTAGGTCTCCTTTTTTTAGGATTACAAACTTTTCTGGCGTTTTTTAAGCCAAAATATTTTGTGTTTACCTACATTCTCTTTATATCTTCATATTTAGGATTTTTACCACGCGATATATTGCTGGGTGGTAACGAAATTGGTTTGTTTTACCATAGCATATTAATGTTAGCCACATTTATTCTTTACAATGGCCGGATAAAAAACCTGCCCAAACATTTTAAAATAATGCTATGGGGTACACTTTTGCTTTATATGTATGGTGTAGTATACCCTGTAATTAATGGTTCTTCTTCCTTAATGCAAAGCACTATTGCTTCCAAAGAATTTTCATCCATTTTTTTTATACATTTCCTTTTTGTAAACAGAAACGCCCTTTCAATAGAACTTATTCATAAGAATCTCTCGTTTTTTGGTTACTACTTTTTAATTATTTTAAGTTTATTCGTTTTTTTTAATTATATCCCACCACATTACATAAAAGGACCTGGCCAAATCCAATACAATTATCCGGCTATACTTTCTTTGTTTCTTTTTATTAAAGCGTTGCAAGCCAAATCATTAAAAAGTAAACTTTTCGTTTTTTTTTTAATATTGGTGTGGACAGTTGGAATGTATTTTGAAGGCCATACAGCCATTATGCTGACAACTTCAATAGGAACAACAATTGTATTATTCAGAATACCATTAATAAAGTTTACAAAAAACTTTAAACGGTTATTAGTTGGAGTATTGTTATTAACAATTATACTTTCACTACTTCCTATCGAGAAATACTTAATTGAATTGAAAGAAACCTCTTCGTTTAAAGCTAGAGCTGTTTACAATGTAGAACGACTTGAACTAATTTCAAAAAAGCCTTTGCAAGGATATGGGTTTTTACATAGTAGTGCAACAGAACTTGGTGACCATATTTATACAGAATCGTTATCGTTTGTTGATAGCGGATATATTGATTTATTAGGTAAATTCGGAATCGTGGGAATGATGTATTTTCTAATAATCCTTACCATCCCATTTTTTAAGAATGAAAATAATCTACTTACTATTAAAAGTTTGAAAATATTCTTTATTCAGTATTTTTTTGTCAACATTACATGGTCTGTTTTCTCATTTTCAATAGGATTAATTGCACTTGCATTGGGAATTTTCCTATTATCATTAAGCAGTAAATAAACATTTAATTATAAATAATGAAAAAAATTACAATCGCCGTTTTACATCACAGTATTAACATTGGCAATCATTTTTTTGAGTTGTCAATAATTCATGATTTACAAAAAGTATTTAAGGATGAAGCTGAAATTATTCCCGTGGAAGGAAGGCACTTTTATTCAGATTTGACTTTGGCAGCAAACAAAAAATATTATTTAAATTATGGTATCTATACAAAATGTGATTATTTTGTTTTAGCAGGTCCCATTTTTCAATATATTACTTTAAGAAAAAATTTTGAGCCTTTGTTTAAAGAAATGCAAAACAATGGAACTCAGTTTATTTATTTAAGTGCAGGCAGTTCACATTATACAAATGAAGAAATTGCTGATGTTAGAAAATTTTTAAACGAGTATCCACCATTTGCTATTTCAACAAGAGATCGATTCACATATGATGTCTATCATGATTTAGCAAAATTTTCGCACGACGGCATATGCTCCGCTTTCTTTAGTTCTTTTCATTATTCTGGTTATGATACTCCGAAGCTAGGTAAATATATGATACTTAACTTTGAAGAAGGGCAAGAACCAAACTTAAATGAACTAAATTTTAACAATTATTGTGAGTCTATTTTTAGTGCAAAAAATATAAACTGTTGTTCTAAAAGCTCAAAAGTGAATATTTTAAAAAGCATGCTGTTAAAATACCCTGACAACTATAATGGTATTAAATTAATTAGAACATTGCATAATTTTAATCCTTCAATTATGAAGCCATTTATTCATAGAAATAATCAATTTGTATCTGTGAATGCTTACGCATATTTAAATCTATTTAGTAGAGCAGAAATTGTACTAGCAAGAAGAGTACATGCATGTGTTCCAGCATTATCTTATGGAAAACCAGCCATGTTATTTAATCCAACTAAAAGAGTTAAACTTTTTGACAGAGTTGAGCTTTCAGACATTACTAAAAAACCAGTGATTTTACCAAACGATATTTTATTGAAAGAGTATAACGGCTTTGTTTCTTTCCTAAATGTTTTAAAACAAGCAATTCTCAACAAATGAAAAACAAAATATTATATATACTTTCCTCTTTTAACCTTTATGGAGGCACACCAAAAAAAACACTTGATTTAATGAAATACTTTGGGAGTAATTCTGTGCTATATGTATATGAAAAAGGTTATAACGAATTTAGATCAAAATTTGAAGACACAGGTGGAAGAGTATATGATGGATTTTACGGCAAAAATTTGTTTCGACATTTAAGTATTTTGTTGAAAATTATTGACAAAAAAGAAATAGACATTGTTCAGACTCAGTTTTTTTGGGGAGAAGTTCTTGGTTTTTTTATAAAACTATTTAGACCTAAAGTAAAAGTTATCGTAGCTTTTGTTGGGCCATTTAAGCCAAGTAAAATAAAAAGTATCATAGCAAATTATTTATATAAAAAAATTGATTCTTTTGTTTACATCACAAAATTTGTACAGAATGAAAAACAAACTCAATTTCCTATTTTAAAAAGGAAAGATGGTCACATAATATTCAACGGGAGTTCTGAAAGAATCGATAATGAAACTGAATGTGCGCAACTTAAAAATCATTCTGTTTTTGACATTGCTGGTCTTGTTGACTGGAAAAATATTCAGGTATTAATAAAAGCTATCAACGAAATAATTAATAATTATAAAAGAGAATGCTACTTTTTATATATTGCAGGAGAAGGACCATATAGAACTACATTGGAAAAGTTAATAGAAAAATATAACCTTCAAAAACATGTTTTCCTGCTTGGTTATCAGAATAATATAGGCAGGCTTCTAAATACATGTGACGTTTTTGCACATCCAGCATATGCAGAAGGTTTTGGTATTGTAATCCCCGAAGCTATGTTAGCACAAAAGCCAATAATAGTTGCCAATGCCGGTGCTTTGCCTGAGTTAATTGAACATGAAAAAACAGGATTAATTGTTGACCCTCAAGATGAAAAACAATGGGCAGAAGCAATAATAAAATTAGCTGAAAATAAAGAATTTGCAGATAATTTAGCATCCAATGCCAGGATAAAGGCGGAAAAAGATTTCTCTGCTGAAGAATTTGCTCAGAATTATGAAAAGTTGTACAATTCTTTATTATACAATTCGAAATGAATAAAAAAAAACTAGCTGTTTTCCATCCGGCACTGGCACCTTACCGCATCGATTTTTTCAATGCACTTGTGACCTATTTCAATACTAAATTGTATTTCACATACATAAACGTACAGGACCAGAAATTTGATCAGGGGTATCTGCGAAAACAAAGTAATTTTGATCCTTTATACCTTGAACGAGGGTTTAGTATTGCAGGTAGAACATTTCGATTTGGTATTATCTCTTTGCTGCAAAAAGAAAATCCAAACATTGTAATTTGTAGCGAATTTGGACAAATTACATTGGTTTCATTTTTATACTACCTACTATCGGGTAGAAAATTTAAGCTTTACACAATTTGTGACGATAGTATTACAAACGCATTGGAACGAAAAGGTCTAAGAGCTTTATTCCGAAATATTATTTCAAAAAACATCGATGGTGTTATTTATGCAAGCAGTGAAGTTGGGAAATGGAACGTACAACATGTTTCAAAAAGAATAAACCCACTCGAATTACCTATTATTCATAAAGATGAAACATTCAGGAACAAACTAAAAGACAGCCTTCCGATTGCAGCAAAATACATAAAAGATTATGCTTTAACAGAAAAAAAAATTGTCCTATTTGTGGGTCGGTTGGTGAAAGTAAAAAACATATCGTTTTTATTAAATGCTTTTTCAAAAATCGATGCAAAGGAAACCGTTTTGGTGATTGTTGGTAGTGGCCCATTAGAAGAACAATTAAAACAAAATGCGAAAAGTAAAAACATAGAAGCTAAAGTTCTATTCACTGGTCGGCTAGAAAGGAATGAGCTGCATGCCTGGTTTGCATTAGCTCATCTTTTTGTTCTACCAAGTACGTATGAACCTTTTGGTGCCGTAATTAACGAAGCATTACTTGCTGGTTGCAAAATTTTGTGTTCAAATAAGGCAGGTGCAGTCACTTTGGTCAATCAACAAAATGGAGATTCGTTTGATCCGTATAATGAAAAAGAATTAACTGAAAAGCTGAATAAAGCTCTCAAGCCAATCGGTGTGCTGCAAAATACTGAACTTATTATTCGAAAAAACAACATGCCATTTACTTTTAACGAAAAAATCGAAAAATTAATATACAACTTGTGAATACCAAAATCCTTTTTATATTACACACCCCTCCTCCCGTACACGGATCTGCAATTGTAGGTAAGGCAATTAAAGACAGCCTCTCAATCAATGAGGCTTTTGATTGCAGCTACATTAATTTGGGAACTTCGCGGACGGTTGATGAAATTGGTAAAAATCCTTTCGCAAAAATTGGTCGTTACTTGCGTATTGTTTTTCAGGTTTTAAAGCAACTGATTATCAACAAACCCAACTTTTGTTATTTGGCTATTACAGCCAAAGGGCTGGCATTTTACAAAGACAGCTTTATTGCTTTAATAGTAAAATTATTTGGCATTCGCGTGGTGTACCACTTTCACAACAAAGGAGTAAGTACCCGACAACATAAAGCAATCGATAATTTTCTATACCGAAGGGTTTTTAAAAATGCACACACCATCTTGCTTTCCAAATACTTATACCCCGATGTAGAAAAGTATTTTACACATGAACAAGTGCATTATTGTTCCAATGGAATATCTGATTTAGATGCTAGACAAAAGACTATAGACAAAAGACAAAATGAAAAGATTGAAATCTTATTCCTATCGAATTTAATTGAGTCGAAAGGTGTATTTGTATTGCTTGAAGCCTGTAAAATTTTAAAGCAAAAAGGGCTCGCGTTTCATTGCATCTATGTTGGCGGCGAAGGGGATTTAACAACACTTCAGTTTCAGACAAAAGTAAAAAAACTTGGCCTTGGGGAGCATGTAGTTTATGTAGGTAAAAAATTCGGAAATGAAAAAGCAGAAATCTTTTCAAAAGCAGATATTTTTGTTCATCCAACGTTTGAAGATTGTTTCCCTTTAGTTTTATTGGAAGCCATGCAACACAGATTGCCAACTATTTCAACCTTCGAGGGTGGAATTAGAGGTATTGTTGAAGATGGCAAAACCGGTTTTTTAGTACCACAGAAAAATGCGGAAGCACTTGCCGAAAAGCTGGAGATATTAATCCAAAACCCCTCATTACGCCAACAAATGGGCGTGGCAGGCAGGAAAAAATATGAAGAGGAATTCACTCTAAACAAGTTTGAAGAACGATTGGAGGGGATATTAAAAGAAATAACAAATGAACACAGAAAAAGGAAAAAGATTTAAAATACAAAACATAGCCATTTCGGTCACCAACATACCCCATGCTTTAACGGTAATTGAGCAAGCAGTTACCAATAACAAGCCCGGCTATATTTGCGTGACCAATGCACGTACGGTGCATTTGGCCAACCACAACGGGGAATATTGCCGCATACAAAACAACTCCTTGCTTACCGTACCCGATGGTGCACCTTTAGTTTGGATAGCCCGCAACAAAGGATTTAAAGATGTGGGTAAAGTTTCGGGCAAAGATTTGATGGATGCCTTGTTTGCTGTTTCGGCAGAAAAGGGTTTTTCGCATTATTTTTATGGAAGCACTTCTTACACCATTACTCAACTTACAAGCAATTTGCAAAAACTATACCCCGGCATTCAAATAAAAGGTGCTGTTTCACCCCCATTTCAAGCCCTGGATGAATTTGATATTGACGAGCTGGTAAAAGAACTCAACCAACTGCAACCAACCTTTTTCTGGTGTGGTCTGGGTGCACCCAAACAGGAACGGTTAAACGCCTTGCTGCAACCCAAACTCAATTCAACCATTTGTGTGGGGGTTGGCCTGGCATTCGAATACATTGCCGGCACCGTAAAACGCGCTCCCAAATGGATGCAGAAAACGGGGCTGGAATGGTTATTTCGTTTACTACAGCAACCCAAAAATATTAGCCGGGCAATTGTGCCACTTTCATGGATTTTTATTCAATTAATTAAAAGTATCTTATCTAAAAAAAAATGGCTGAAAAATCATTAACTTTTCGTCTGCTCCGCAAAGTTGGTCTCAATTTTTCGGAAGAAGAATATGGCCAGATTTCATTATTTGCTGCTGCAAGCATTGCCATCAAAGGCATTATAAAAGCAATACTGCTAAAATACTGCATGTATTCTGTAATACTTTCGCCACTGAACTATCGCAAAATACGGCCGATGCTTTGGCGCTGGATTGGGGCAAAAGTGGGTAAAAATGCATTTATTGGTTACGAAGTTTGGATGGATTTTAACAATGCGCACCTGATTGAAATTGGCGAAGGTACCCACATAACGAACCGTTGTTTGCTTTTATGCCATCAAAGAGATTTATCAAACTATTATATAGGTGATAATTCAACAAAACTACCATATAAAAAAGGAAAAATTATAATTGGGAAAAATGTAATGATTGGTATGGGAACTATTATTATGCCTGGTGTATCAATTGGTGAAGGTTCAATAATTGGGGCAGGATCAATAGTTTCAAAAGATATTCCGGCATGGAAAATTGCAACCGGTCGTCCTGCCCGGGTTATTAAAGAAATCCCTCAAAAACCAATAGCATGAACATCCTCACTTTCGACATCGAAGAATGGTTCCATATTCTCGATAATGAATCCACCAAAACCATTAACGAGTGGAAAAAATACGAAGTACGCATCCACCAAAATAGGAAACGCATTTTTAATATATTGGAACGTACCAACACCAAAGCCACCTTCTTTTGCCTGGGCTGGATTGCCGAAACCTACCTTATACATAAAATGGTTGAAAAGGACAGTAAAAGTAAACGTATTGTAACATGAGCCCCGGGAAAATAAATATTCCAAATCCACAAGGCGATTCAATGGGTGAATCACTTCGTTCGTTGCTCGATGTGTTGGAACAATGGGCTAAATTTACAGCTAAAAAAGAATTGCTTATCGATTTAAAGAAAGTACTGTTTGTGCATCCTTTTTTTATCCTTCCTTTATGTGCATTATGTGCCAACGAAAAGGAAAAGGGTAAAAAACTATATTTTCAACTATCGAATAAAATCGAGCCTTACCTGAACACTATTCACTTCCCATCAGGGTTTGATGTCAATATAACAGAGAACTGGGAAAATAAGCTGTTAAAATTTTCATCTAAAACCTATTTGCCGGTATGCAAAATACCAGCATCTGCAAAACATACCGGCATTCGCGAACAACTGCTTACTACATTCGAAAATATATTGATACAACAAGCCAACCTTAAGGGCCAGATAATTACGGCTGTAAAGTATCTGATTAGCGAAGCCATGGACAATATAGTTGAACACGCGGAAGCTAAAAATGGCTGGATTATGGTACAATCCTTTCCGCAAAAGGGGTACATCGATATATGTATAGCTGATGCCGGGTCAGGTATTCTGGGCTCATATAAAAAAACCGGAAATACTGAAATTACAAGCCACACCAAAGCGCTTCAATTTGCCATAAACGGCAAAAGTACCAAACAAATAACAGAAACACGTGGTTACGGGATTGATACCTCAAGACGAATGCTGGTAGAGGGATTAAAGGGTAAATATGTGCTCTTTTCGGGAAATGCCTTGTACATTTATACCAGTGAGCTGGAACAAATAGCACCTTTAAAAACATCCGGATGGCAAGGAACATTGCTTGCCTTACAGGTTCCGGCAAAAACAAATGCAGACTTTAACTATACAACTTTTCTGGAGTAACTTTGTTTGTTAAAGAGAATATTTAAACTACTTTTGCAAATAGAATGGAAATCATTTTCAACATAGCAGATTATTTGCCTTCAACAATAACCACACGTGTGGCAATGGAAGAAATAAGGAAAAATCTGAATATTTCTGACTGTAAAATAGTTGCTTTCAATTTTGCAGGAATCGACTTCATTTCGAGGGCTTTTGCGGATGAATTGCTGCATTTTATTGAAAAAAACAACATCAGGGCTAAATATACAAACACCAACGCTGTTGTGAAACAAATACTTGATGCTGTAAATAAAAACCGCAAACAACGAAACAACGGTTTTCATAACATTGCCGTCACACATTTTCAGGAAAGAGAGCAATTGAACCAGCTTTTATCACTCATTTAGTTGTTTTAACAAATGTTGTCTGCCTTTGCTTTTTTTGAAGCCTGCTCCAGAATTCAATCCAGAACAATTCATTATGAACATCCTAACTTTCGACATCGAAGAATGGTTCCATATACTCGATAATGAATCGACAAAAACCATCAATGAATGGAAGAACTACGAAGTGCGCATCCACCTAAACATGGAGCGCATTTTCAATATACTGGAACGCACCCATACCAAAGCCACCTTTTTTCTGGGAGTATTAAGATTTTACAACTAACTTTGACTTTGGCAAAAAACAATACCTATGTCAAAATTTCAAAATATAGTTCAGGCAGGTGAAGGACTTCAATCGGAGTTTAAAACATCGTTCAGAGAAGATGTTATAGAAACGCTTGTTGCCTTTTCAAATGCAAAGGGTGGGTCTGTGTATATCGGGATTTCGGACAAAGGCGATATTTCCGGCGTTAGTATCGGTAAAGAAACGCTTCAAAACTGGATAAATGCAATCAAAAATAAAACGATGCCGCAAATTATTCCCGATGCTGAAATCCATACCGTTAATGGGAAAAATGTAGTATCCTTTTATGTATCTGAATATCCTGTTAAACCGGTATCAACAAGGGGCAGATATTATAAGCGTGTGGGTAACTCAAATCATTTGTTATCGGTTAACGAGGTATCGAACATGCACCTGCAAACCATAAATTCCAGTTGGGATTATTATCCACGCCCGGGAAAAACATTGGCTGATATTTCAATTGAAAAGGTTGAGAAAGTGATGAATAGCATTATGCAACGCAATTCAAATATACATTTTGATTCCGCAGAAGAATTTCTCATCAAAAATGAACTTTTGCTTAAAGAGGATAATATTTCAAACGGCTGTTATTTGATGTTTTGTAAAGAGGATAATTTGTTTACGACCATTCAACTCGGCCTTTTTGCTTCCGAAATTGTTATAAAAGATGACATCACCAGTTCGGGGGATATTCTCACCCAGGTTGATGAAGTGATGTCGTTTGTAAGGAAACATATCAATAAAGAATTGATTATTACAGACAAGCAAATTGAAAATATTCAACGCTGGCAATATCCGCTCGAAGGAATCAGGGAATTAGTGCTTAACATGATTATTCACCGCGACTATACATCTTCAAGTGATAGCATTGTTAAAGTATTTAACGACCATATCCTGTTTTTCAATCCCGGAGGCTTGCCCGATTCAATTACAATTGAACAACTTTTGACAAACAACTATGTTTCAACTCCACGGAACCGGCAAATAGCAAAAATAGTGAAGGAAATGGGCTGGATTGAGAAATACGGAACCGGTATTAAACGTGTTCGCAACATGTTTGTTGAATATGGCCTGAAACAGCCACTTTTTGAAAGTATTCCGGGAGGTTTTGCAGCAACTGTTTTCGCAAAAAATAAAAATGTCGTAGATAATGTCGTAGATAATGTCGTAGATAGTGTCGTAGATAAACGACGCAAAAAAATCTTAAGCCTGTTAAAAGAGAATAGCAAATTATCGGCAAAAGAACTATCCTTAGACATTGGCGTTTCAAGCAGGACAATTCAGCGAGACATAGACAAATTAAAGGAAGATAGAAAGCTTAAGCGGGTGGGCGGTGAAAAAAATGGTTATTGGAATATTATTGATTAAACGCTTCTTATGAAAATCCTCACTTTCGACATCGAAGAATGGTTCCACATACTCGATAATGAATCGACCAAAACCATTAACGAATGGAAAAATTACGAAGTGCGCATCCACCAAAACATGGACCGCATTTTTAATATTCTGGAACGTACCAACACCAAAGCCACCTTTTTTTGCCTGGGCTGGATAGCCGAAACCTACCCGGAGGTTGTAAAGGAAATTGTGTCGCGTGGTTACGAGGTGGGCACCCACGCCCGCATGCACCAACTGGTGTACGAGCAAACTCCGGCTGAGTTTGAAAAAGATTTGGAGTATTCCATAAAAACCCTGGAGGACATAACCGGGCAAAAAGTAAAATACTTTCGTGCCCCGGGTTTTTCCATTACCGAAAACGAAAAATGGGCCTTCGAAATACTCGTTAAACACGGCATTGAAGTCGATTCCTCCATCTTCCCTGCACCTCGTGCACACGGCGGTTTCCCATCATACAAACAGCCCATTCCTTCAATTTTAAAATACAATGGAATTGAATTAAAGGAATTGCCCATTAATTATTCAATACTTGCAGGCAAATCCATCATCTTTAGTGGTGGCGGTTATTTCAGGTTATTTCCTTATGCATTAATTAAAAAATGGACAAAGCAATCGGATTACGTGATGAGCTACCTCCACCCAAGGGATTTTGATGCGGAACAACCCGTAATCAAAGAATTATCAGTTTTCCGTAAGTTCAAATCGTATGTAGGATTAAAAGGTGCAACAGCCAAACTCGAAAAATGGCTCTCCGACTTTGAGTTTGTGGATATCGGAACAGCAGTAAAAAACATTGAATGGGATAAAGTACCGTTGGTGGAGTTATAGGGTCGCGCGGTTTTTAACCGCACATTCAAACGCTCCTCGGAACCTGTCATTGCGATTCAGTGACACTCAGGATTCAGGAGTGAGCGAACTGAATCCTGCAAGTGGAACTAATCCCGATGAAAACGGGAGGAGTGACTCCGAGGAACGAAGGAGTCAGGACAAAACAATCTGCCCGCTCCCGCACCAACCAAACTTAAAACCACAGAACCAAAAAATTAAAAAAAATGCAATTTCGCACTTACCAGACATACATTGCCACCAACAAGTACAACACAGTTCTTTATACAGGAGTAACCAATAATCTTGTTCGTCGTATGGAAGAGCACAAATTCAAACAAAACCCTAAAAGTTTCACAGCAAGGTATAACATTGAAAAGCTTGTGTGGTATGAGAATTATACAGATATTGGAGAAGCAATTGCAAGGGAGAAACAGATCAAAGCCGGAAGTCGCAAAAAGAAAATCCAATTAATTGAAACCATGAACCCGGAATGGAAAGACCTTTATGAAGGTTTGGTGTAAATATGAACAGATTGCTTCGCTCCCTTCGTCCGCTCGCAATGACAGCCTTGGACGAAGCCGGGGTGGTTAAAAGCAAACAACATTCACCAAAGGATAGCATCCCTATCCCCAACAGCCGCCTCCAGGTGCCGAACCACAGCACCCAACTTCGGCAGGGATGCCATCCCCGCCGCCAAAAACCTGCGCAAACTGCCGCAGTTGCTGCACCGCTCTCCTAACTTTCCCCTCCTTTAACGGATTTTGTTTTGGAATTGGATGTTGATTAAAGGAGGGGTGGCTGAAGTCCGTATAAAAAGTTAATCTTTAGCAGATAAAATATGGACGAAGACGGGGTGGTAAAAATTTAAGCCGCAACTAAGCAGGCGATCCGCCTGCTGGAGGACTGGGTGATAAAACAACAATTGAGCAGGTGATTCAAAATCACCAGCTCAGCGCCAAAGGAACCGTCCGTTCCAAAATAAACCTTATTTTCCTCGTCCTCAACCTCAGTAGCAGCCCACCACACCCCGCCACAAACCTTATTCACCTTATTTCCCGTAATAAGGTTAAATAAGGTTGGGTTTTCCGGGAATCCACAAACAACTAAGGTTAAACTCCTAAAAATAAGGTTTATCTGCACCACAAGGAACCGTTCTTCTATGTTGTAAAGCAAGCTTTTAATTAAGTTTTTTCATATTTTCCCTAATTATTCTATAAAATCAGACATGCTGATATTAATGCAATGTTGGAATGTTGAGAACTTTTACCTTAAAAAATAATTGATTAAAAAGTTGTCAATATTTCAACATCGTTTACTGACTATAAAAACAATCTTCTATTAGCAAACTAGTTGCAATACCTTGTTTAATCTATTATAGTTGGCAGCCGCACTCTCTCAGTTGCAAACCTTTGGTTGCAGAACGGTTCTAACGGACTATGCCTGGTATTTTTGTTTTTATAGCAGATTTAAATTTATCCGATGTATATCTCATATTTCTTTCGTTCTCTTAATACAAAAGCCATTCTGGCAAGAAGTTTTTTTGCAATCCGGACAATTGCTTTGTTGCCGTCCATCCTTTTGCATAATTTATAATAGCTTGCCATTAGTGAGGGGTCTTTACCAATGGCAATCCATGCATCTTCAACCAATAGCGTCCGTAAAGCTTTGTGCCCACGAGGGGTGATATCCCCATGGCGCTGCTTTTCCCCGGATGAGTTAGTAGAAGGTATAAAGCCAATATAGGAAGCCAATTTATCTAAACTACTGAAGCGTTTGATGTCAACTATTTCTGTCAAAAACCTCATTGTGGTATTTTCTCCGATACCGGGAATACTTCTTAATAAATCACAATCTTCTTTAAACCTTTCCGTTTTTGACAATGCTCTTATTTGCCTGGTAATAACCAGTAATTCAGAACGCAATGATTTGATTTGCCTTATTAATACACCCAGGGCTTCTTTTCCACTTTGGTCTTTGAGTTCAATTGATTCAAGCCAGCAAATAAACTTTTTACTCCAGTGCCGTTTAGCATCAGAGAATTCCTCAGGAAAACGTATCCCGTAAAAAAACAGAAATGCTTTAATACGATGCTTGTTCCGGCGAAGGTCTTTCGCTATTGTAAATCTTGCCCGAACTAAAAGCCGATTCTCTAATGCAATATCAGAAGGAACATAAATAGCTTCAATATCCCCGTTTTTCAAAGCCCGGGCAATTTTCTGGCTATCCCGTTTGTCTTCTTTTTGTCGTTTTTCCTTGTCGGTAGTCGGTATGTCTGCAGCATGGGTAACAATTGTATTAATCCCTAATTGCTGAAGTTTTTTCTGTATCCAAAACCCACAAAAACCAGCTTCATATGCAGCATGGTAAATACCTCCTGGAAAGTACTCATGAAGATAATTGGATAATTGTTTAGGTTCAGGATCATGACTAAAAGTTTTGTGAAAAATGTCTTCAACTAAAATAGTGGTTTTCCAACTTTTATTGTGAACATCAATTCCACAATAAATATTTTGACCCTTGAAATCCATTTTATTAATTTGTTTTGGCATAAGTTTTTATTTTAAAATTATGAAACTACTAAGTTAAAACAGTAGCTCCGATACTTATGCTTTACAAACATAGGGTCTCTCCAAAAACACCGAAGGTATCCTCATGGGAGAAAGGTTCCCTATGTATAACTACTTGCGTTTCATCAAATCTCGTCTCATAAGGCCCGTACCTCGC
This sequence comes from Mariniphaga sp., assembly GCF_041687215.1. Lineage (NCBI taxonomy): Bacteria > Pseudomonadati > Bacteroidota > Bacteroidia > Marinilabiliales > Prolixibacteraceae > Mariniphaga > Mariniphaga sp. The sequence continues at coordinate 33,230 of NZ_JAWLCI010000021.1, read as the reverse complement.
GGTCGCCAAAAAAACGTATGGATATTTTTTGCTGTTCGTTCATTTTTTAATTACGGTGTATAAAACTAACCAAACTTTCAAATATCTACAACCGTGCCGGCCGAAATAAACGTTTGAACTTTTAATTAGAAGAATGAAAAAACACGTTTATGTACTACAGAAACACATTCAGCATTAAAAAATACCTGCTCATCAAGATTAAGTTTTAAGCCCGGTTTAGCCCATGTACTTTTGGTTAGTGAAAACAATTAAACAATCATTTTTAAAATTAAAGTCATGAAAACAAAAGTATTTTTAAGTATCGTTTTGGTTATTCTAATTTCTGCAACCACACTGGCGCAGGAAAACGAAAAACGATTTGGGTTTGAACTCAGCAGTGGGGTATCCATGGCCACCAACAAATTAAGTGAATCAACCCTGAACCCCGGTTTTGGTTTCGAAGGAATTTTCCATTACCAGTTTATGCCACATCTTGGAGTTTACGGTGGTTGGGGATGGAACCGTTTGGGAGCCGAAGAATCATTTGCCGGAAATGATGTCTGTTTTGAGGAAACCGGTTATGTTTTGGGATTGCAGTTCAAGCATTCGTTCGGTAATTCTCCGGTACAATACTACCTGAGGGCCGGTGGATTATACAACCACATTGAAACCGAAAACAGCGACGGAGATGTTTTCAACGACACAGGTCATGGTTTGGGCTGGCAACTGGCAGGAGGTATTGATGTACCCATGGGCAAAAACTGGAGTTTTACACCAGGCGTAAAATTCAATTCGCTCTCCAGAGATTCGGAATTCGACGGAGTTACAAGAGAATTAAATCACAACTATGTTTCCTTACGAGTTGGATTTCTCAAACGGTTTTAGAATTAAAACTTAATGCCGGGAAGGAAACTGATTCTCTTCCCGGTTTCCTTTTCAAAATCATGAAATCAAAATCACTGAAACCGCTTGCAGCAACCTTCGCCCTGAGTGGAGTTTGGGACACCATCGCAGGGCTGCTTTACATTTTTGTTATTGGAACAGGCCGGCCAATTGAGAATCCTCCAACACATCCGTTCTACGCCGTTTTTCTGGGGTCGTTTTTTTTGTGCTTCGCTTTCCTCCAGTTTTTATCTTCTTTCAACATTAGGCGGTATGCGCTCAATGTGGGCTGCCTGATTATCGGAAGGTTGTTTTACATATTTCAACTCTATGCAAATATGCTATTTGTACCGGATTTCCCCGCAACATTTTGGTTTACCGGAATCATTGACAGTCTGTTCACCATGCTGTATATTGTTTTTGCTTTCCGGGGCGGATTGAAAATGCGTGAGTTGTTTCTTCCTGAAAAAATAAAAAATTCGTAAACGATTCGTTTACAGTTTAATAGTACATCCAGTACCCCTTAAATTCACCTTTTGAGTTGTATTCCAGAGCGGGGAAGGGCAGTTTCACAAAGGTCATTCCTTTGAATAAAACTTTCAGAAACCCGGAGTTGGTTTTTATTTTAGTCCAGTCCACATCGAGCGAAAACAAGTACTGCCGGTAACGTTCCGTTTCTGGAATCGCAACCCCATTGTAAGCTAAAATATTCTCAAATTCGCCATACATTCCGTTGGCGCCGTACCCAACAGCAATATTCAGCCAGTCCGGTAACCGGTTCTTTCCGGCAATCCTGTTCAATGGCAATGAAAACCAATAGGTATGGCCGTTATAGTCTTTTAGTAAGCGGTTCATGGTTGTCTGGCCAAAGTACCCGTTCGAGTTTTTTGAATATTTCGATTCCCAATAGCTGAATTTATACTTTACCAACTGCTCGTTAAACAAAAGTTCCTGGCCAAAAACAAGAACAGAACCCATTGTATTGGCAGCAATATCGCCCCACGAAAAACCATATCCTTCGTGTATTCCGTCCATAATTTCAATGGGAAACTGCAGTACAAATCCCAATGTTGAACCAAAAATGAGCGCCTCTTTCCGGGTGGTGCCCAGTTTTAATAACCCGAAATAACCGATATAGCTGTACACGTAACCTCCGAACATGTGGCCAAACTTGTCAACCTGCAAATACCCCGCATTATCGTTGTAAAAATGAAACGGAACTTTTTCCTGGCCTTTATACCAGGTTTGCCCTAATGTATAAAATGATGTAACGGTATAAATGCCGGTAAAAACCGAGGCCTTAAGAGCTGTCCTTTTTTCAGTTTTAGTTGTGTCGGAAATTGTTTCAGTTTCATCGGCTTTGGAAATAAACGGATTCATTAATAAGGTGAATAAAAACAGCCAAAGGATTTGTTTTTCCATATTTGATAATCCGGTATTAAATAGTGTAGCGATTATTTCTCTTCATAAAAAAATACCTGCTTCTATATTTTTATTCAATGCACTGATAAAACGAGCCATTGAACCACCGTCAATAACATCATGGTCTATCAGCACCGTCATGTTCATTATTTCCCTAATCTCAATTTTGTCGTTTTTTACAACCGGCTTTTTTATTACCGAGCCAATTCCAAAACAAATTGGGTGAATGGAAATAGGAACAAACCAGCCGTTTATTTTCCCGTACATGCCCAACGATGTTACGGCAACATTGCCCATTTTTGCAAACAGCATTTTGGGCCGTTTTAACATGAATTTCCAGATTGTCCGCCGGATAAAACCCGGCAAATGGTAGTAAAATCGTTCTGCCCGGGTTGCTCTTTTTTGAATAACAATCTGATTATCTGATAAAGTTTCCTGTTTCGTTTCGCTTAAAAGTTTGGTAATCTTTTCAATTTCAAGTGTATTCGCTTTTTCTATTACAACCGGCAAAGGAACTTTCTCTCCGTTTATTTCTTTTTCAATGAGGAAAGAAATATTTACATCGTCGAAAACAATGGTTTTCTGTTTTCCAGCCAGGTTGGCAGCAATAGCTTTTTTATCTGCAACGGTTTGTCCGATAACTTTTATCAGCCAGGCTATAAATGAAATTTTTCCGACATCTTTTTTGTATTTTTTGATTTTTTCTTTGGCTGAAGTCACATCAATCTCCAGAAAGGCTGCAACATGATGCTTTTTCTTTCCCATTTCGCAAACATCAATGGTAGCGATTCTTGATTTTGGGAATTTATGGATTTTATATTCTGACATGAGTTCGCATGTTGCACGTTAAAATTGATGGGTATTCATAAAGCTGTTTATTGCATTCATTAAATCATTTTTATTTTCCAAAAAAGGAAAGTGCCTGACATCGGAACCCCACAACTGCATATTTGGAAATGCCACGCCCTTGTAGTGTTCAGCGCCAATGGCCCAATCGTTTTTGCCATAATAAAAAAGTACCGGTTGTTTGAATTCCGGAGTAAATTTGCGAAAATCATCCCAATATTCAGGTATTTCCAAAATTTTTTCACTTTGGTCGCTGTTCCAGGTGTCAAAACCGCTGTACGTTCCATTCATCCGCCGGCTGTTTCCCTGTGCATCAAAAAATATCTTCCACATTTCGCCCTTTTCGCCAAGAACCGGCATTATTGCCAGCATCCTTTCATAAACCGAAACGGTTGTATCCCTGCTAAAAGCAGGTGTATCGTCACCCGTCAGTTCAAATGCCTTTGGCAGCCAGCTGTTTTTAAAACTATCGTTCATTGAAAGGGTGCAGTTAATGAAAATCATTCCTGAAATGACCCCGGGATGACCGTTTGCGTACGCCATCTGAAGAATACCACCAAAAGAATGTCCCAGTGTTAACCAGCTCTGAATACCCAGCGATTCGCGAACCTCTTCAAAATCCATTATCATCCGTTGCAATGAATAATTATTGTCTGCCGGACTTGAAGAACGGCCAACTCCCCGTTGATCCAGATAAATCATTTGAAAATGTTGTTCCAGAAAATCGCCTGAAAACGCTTCCAGCCAGTAACTTCCTGAACCTGGGCCTCCGTGAAGATAGATACAAGCGGGGCCGGACCCTTTCATATTAACATATAATTTTACGCTGTCGGAAGTTGTAATGTATTGCTCTTGTGAATGAACCGAAAAAACTAAAATCATCAGGAAAAGTAAAACAGAAACAAACTTCATAATTCATTAAGTTGGATTTTATGGTTTGACGTTTCATTCACTTTTAAGTTACAATGGATTAAAATAAAGGTTGTTGAAATTCCCCATCCCCCTTTTAAGAGGTAAAAACACCAATTCAGCATCAAAAACAACACCGTCAGCCAATTAGAATTGTGCAGGATTTTGACTCAACCTACTTTTACACTATAATCTTTAATCTAAAAAAAATGAAACGAAATTATTTCATGCTCATCGGAACCCTTTTCCTTCTTTTGGCGGTCTGCGAAATGAAAATGGCCGATCAAAAAAGATGCTTTCGGTTCATGGAGAAAAATTCAAAAAGTATAACCATTCTTCAGGTTAACAGAACCAGTAAATTCATTGATTTCACAGGGGAAATTACACTGTCGGATAATGAAATTGAATTCAGGTTGCTAAATGAAAACAGGGCGTTTTATGCCATCCGGTTTCATTCCATCGACACATTTTCGGTTGACGGAACTTTTTGTGCCAGGCCAGGATGCAGGAAAATAGAAAGCAGTAGTTTTGACTGCGTGTTTGCACTGATTTTAATCGTTTTTGCTGTGCGGGGGGGATTGGAAAAACCTCATTTTTCTCCTCCAGGGCATAACCACAATGAATAAAAATCTGAAGGTTATATCAATCAATATGGTCACTTTTATTCTGATAATTTTGAGTCTGATAATTTCTGTGATTCTTTATCTGGTGCTGATTAGCCCCGGAAAACCTGATGTATTCAAAGATGAAGACGGGAATATCCTGGAAAGCAGCATCTCCGAAAAAATATTTGTTCCCATTGGCGGAGTGAAGCAAGGAATGTTTATCAGAAGTAAAAATACGGACAATCCTGTTTTGCTTTTCGTTCATGGCGGACCAGGCTTCCCGAATTACTTCCTTTTTGAAAAATTCAAACCCGGCCTCGAGGATTACTTTACCGTCTGCTACTGGGAACAACGTGGCGGCGGACTTTCTTACACGTCCGAAGTAACCATAGAAAGTATGACATTGGAACAGCTTACTTCCGATGCCATTGAAGTAACCAACTACCTGCGGGAGCGGTTCGGGAAGGATAAAATTTACATCATGGCCTGGTCGGGCGGAACGGGCATTGCGTTGCCTGCAGTAGCAGAGGCGCCACAACTTTTTCACGCATACATTGCCATGGCACAAATAACCCGGCAACGGGAATCGGAAAAAATTGCATACCAATTTATGTTAAAACATTACACTGAAATGAACGATCAAAGGGCAGTGAAGGACTTGCTCCGGTTTAACCATTTGGAAACGGAATCAGACTTAATCTCTTTTTACAACTCGGGCACCCGCGACAAGCTGATGCACAAGCTTGGCATTGGCACCATGCGAAGTATGAAATCGGTTTTCATAGACATCTTTCTGCCCGTTTGGACATGCAGGGCTTACACACTCAAAGAGAAATATATCATCTGGAAATCGAAGCTCATTTTTCTGCCTAAAACCAACCTGAAAATCCAGGCCCTCAAAACTGATTTTTCCGAAACTTATCCCGAAATTAAAGTGCCTGTTTATTTCATGTGCGGCAAACACGATTTAACGGTGAATATTGATTTGACCAAAGATTATTATAATCGTCTTGATGCCCCCCTGAAAGGATTTTACACGTTCGAAAATTCGGCACACGGCCCGTTGTTTGAAGAACCCGAGCGGTTCATGGAGATTTTGGTGAAAGGCATGCTAAAGACTGATATAAGTTTAGCTGATTCTAATACGACCGAACAAGTAACCGGGCATTAAATCGAAAAGCTTGATTAGCCCAAATTTTAACACGTTCAACTCATATTTTTTCACCTTCAACACAAACTTCTTTTTTTTATGAATTACCCTAACTACTTTTAGTCCGGTTTTCAGCAAAAAATAAAATATGACATTTAAACAAATACATAAACTCATTCCCTTCAGCAAACTTTTAAAGCTGGTGCTGGGCATGGCTTTGGTTTTGCAGCTAACTGTTATTACCTACAACCATTTTAGCGGATATCACGAGCTGCACAATTTCACCGAGTTTATACTCAGGGTAATCAGAGGGATTATTTACAGTATGATTGCGGGATATGCGCTTTCATACCCCGACCTTTTGGTGATTCGATACCTGAATAGGAATTTACAGTGGAGTAGGGGTGCACTGAAAAGGGCAGTCATACAATTTGCGTTAATGTTTGTAATTGCCGTTACGGTTTCTTCACTATTAACAACATTTGCCCATTGGGTAAATAACTATCCGCAAGGATTACAAAACGTTTTGTTCAATAACATGCTTATTTACACGGTTGTAAATGCCTTTTTTATGTCAATTCTGGAGGCCTGGATTTACCTGGATGAAAGTATGACTGAAAAGGTTAAGGCTGAAAAACTTCAGCAGGAACTTATACAGGAGGCGGCAAGCCGGGCTAAGTACGAAGCTCAGATTCAAATTGAGGAAGAGAAAAATAAATATGCCCAAAAACTAATCGAACAGGAGAAAAACCTGAACCATCATCTTGGAGAAGAAATAGAAAAACGGGAGATAATTACCAAACAACTAAACGAAAGCCGCGGGCAGTTGAACAGTATCCTTACAAACCTGGCCGGCGCAGCCTACCGTTGTCATTTCGACGAGCAATACACCATGAAATATATCAGTGAAAAGATTTTCGATATTTCAGGGTATCACGCATCCGAATTTATTGAAAATGCTGAACAATCATTCGCCGCAATTATTCATCCCGACGATCAGGACTTTTGCAGGCAAAATATTCAGGAAGCCGTTTCTAAAAAATCTCAATATGAATTTGAATACAGGATTATTCATAAAAGCGGACAGGTAGTTTGGGTAAGCGAAAACGGAAAGGGAATTTATAACGCCAGGGAAGATCTTACCTTTTTGGACGGAATTATTATTGATATTACAAAAAGGAAAAAGGCTGAATTTGCCGCTGCCGAAAGCGAACGCAATTATAAAGAGCTGATGGATCTTCTGCCGCAGCCCATTTTTGAACTCGATATCGAAGGAAATATTCTGTTTGTAAACGACTCGGGCAAAGAGTTTTTCGGAATAGTTATGCCTGAAAATTCCGAAGAAAAAATTTCGGCGCTTCAATTTATGGTGAAGGAGGATGTGCCCAGGGTTCAGAATGTTATAAAAAAACCTGACGAAACAAATCCATCTACGCCAAACGAATACACTGTAAAAAGACCCGACGGCACACATTGCCCGGTGCTAATTTATGGTTCACCCATAATCCGAGACGAAAAAGTTGTTGGAAGACGCGGAATAATCATCGACATTTCAGAGAGAAAAAAACAAGAGCTTAAATTATTAAAAGCAAAGGAAGAACTGGAACGGATTAACAACACGTTGGAACAAAGCGTTGCCGAGCGCACAAAACAGCTAACCGAAGCAAATACGCAGTTGTTGAAAGTTCAAAAGGAGAATTTGCAGTCGCAGTTTGAAGTGTTGAAACAGCAGGTTAACCCGCACTTCCTTTTCAACAGTTTGAATGTGCTGACCTCGCTCATTAAAATTGACCCCGATTTGGCCGAATCTTTTACAGAAAGACTTTCGAAAGTGTATCGTTATGTGCTCGAAAACAAGGAGAAAGACCTGGTAAGCCTGAGCACCGAACTGGAGTTTTTAAATGCCTATCTGTTCCTGTTGGAAATCCGGTTTATGAAAAAACTGATTATCAACATAAACATTGACAAGTCTTACTCCGATTATCAGATTCTACCCATTGCCATTCAGTTGATTATTGAGAATGCCATTAAACACAATACTTTTTCGAAAGCTCTGCCTCTGAAAATTGAAATATTTGTGGATGAACAGCAGCGGTTGAATATTATTAACAATCTTAATGTGAGGGAAACCAAACTTGTTTCTACGGGAGTTGGACTCGAAAACATCAATCGCCGCTATGCGCTTGTGTCGGACCAAAAACCCAAGTTCATAAAAACCACGGAACATTTTATTGCAAAACTTCCTTTGCTGAAATCGGAAAAAATTGAAACAGAATAAAAAACTAAAAAAGATGAACGTTGTAATTATAGAAGACGAAGCATTTGCCGCATTGCGGTTAAAAAAAATGATTCAGGAATTTAACCCCGATATTAAAATTCTTTCCGAACTGGAGTCGGTTGCCGAATCGGTGAAATGGTTTAAATCGAACCCGGAACCCGATCTGATATTTCTGGATATTCACCTGGAAGATGATCTGAGCTTCGCCATTTTCGATCAGGTAAACATTTCAAGCCCCGTCATTTTCACTACAGCTTTCGATGAGTATGCCATTAAAGCATTTAAGTTGAAAAGCATCGACTACCTGCTGAAACCGATTGTACATGAGGAATTGGCGGCAGCTCTAAAAAAGTATGAGCAGTTTAGCGGATTGCATCACAACTCCGTTGATTTGCAGTCGCTTTACAATTTGCTGACGAACCCCGACAAAAAATACAGAGAACGTTTTTCCATTTCGGTGGGCACAAAAATAAAAATGGTGGAAGTGACCGACATTGCTTACTTTTTTGTGATGGACAAAGGGGTTTACCTTCGCACCAGCCAGGGAAACACGTACAATGTCGATTTTACACTGGATAAGCTCGAAGAGATGCTCAATCCTGCCAAATTTTTCAGAATCAACAGAAAGTACCTGGTTAACATTTCATCCATTGCCAATATGGTAGCTTACTCGCGCGGGCGGGTAAAACTGGAACTGAAACCCAAAGCCGACGAAGAATTCGAAACCATTGTCAGCATCGACCGCTCGTCTGATTTTAAAAAGTGGCTGAATAGTTAGGGAGAAGTGGGAAGCAGGAAGTGGGAAGATGGAAGATGGAAGAGGGAAGCTCATTCATTATTACACCGGAGCTTGAGCCCGGTGAACAGACGCCTGAAAACAAAAAGACTTCAGCCATTAAAAGGATTAAATGCTAAAGCTTCTTTAAACACATAGAAAGTTAACCAACGGGCTCCCCATTGGGATCCCCTTGGGAAAAGCACCGGTGAAAAAATTCGTTTTTTTTTCGCATGAAGTTAATATTTCGTGATTGTGAAATTGTAGCTAATTCTTCCGGCACATCCGTTTGTTCACCTGGCACTTTCATCCGGTTTTTAAGCACTTTGGTCTTTTTTAATTTCGAAGAAACCTGCAATGGGATTAGTTTTGCAACATAAAAAGCAGATAAAAAGTCAAACTCAAAAAGTATTATTTTAAACAAAGAAATCATGAAAACAGAAAACACAATCAAAATCATCCTTGCAATGTTGCTGATTATTGTAGCTTCAGGTTTTGCCCCTAAAAAGGAAGGTGAAAAAGACCGGAAAGCTGAAAAAATACTGCACGAATTTGTGGAAGCAACCGGAGGCGAAAAAGCCATCGCAAACATCGAAAGCCTGATAAGCAAATCGCAACTTGAATTTGTGGAGTCGGGCCTCATCCTCAAAAGGGAAATTTTTGAAACGCGCGCAAACCAATGCTTCATTAAGGTGAATTCGCCTCAAACCGGCGACATTTACAGGGGCTACGACGGAAAACAATGCTGGGAAAAAAGGCAGGCACAACTCCGGGAAATTGTTGGCCAGGAAAAACAAAGCTTTTTAAACAACTCTGCATTTTTGCGATTTGCGAATTGGGAGCAAACCCTGGCCGCATATCAATACGCCGGTAAAACAAATGTTGCCGGAATACCCTTGCATAGAATCGACGTAAAAACCATATACGGCGCTAAAGAAAGCTGGTATTTCAATGCGCATGACCATCTTCTTGTTCGAATGGAGGAGCCACTGGATTTGCCTGAAGGCCTTGCAACTGCCACCACAACTTTTTCTGATTACCGAAACGTAAACGGAGTAAAATTTTCGTTTGCACAAACCATTGAAATGCCCGGGCAAACCCGGAAAATCTCGTTTTCGGAAATTGCAGCAAACCGGGACATTGATAACAACTTATTCTCCCCTCCGGGAAAAAATTAATCTATCGAAACGCGTCAACGAGCTTTATTTTTCAAAACATGAAAAAAGAAACTATTAGAATTAATCTTCTGGACGGGTGGCTCTATAAAACGATTGAGTTTTCGAGCTGCATACTTGTCCGCAGACAAGATTACTGAAATGGGAATCAAATGTCCGCAAATCGCTGAAAAACAACTGTTTTATATTGTGTGCTAAGGGTTGTTTTTTTGTTTGATTATTTTTTCGGTTCAAATAAATTCCAATATTCTCTTGGTGTCAGGATTCTGGTATATTCAAATTCTGTTAACTGAAAATCAAGCGTATTTCCTGTGATTAAATAATCTGCGGAACTTACTGCAGCCAATTCTAAAAATTTGTTGTCACTTGCATCAGATATAATATCAATTTTTCGGTTCGTTTCGTAATATGTCGATATTTCATGAAGCTTATTCAATACAATGTCTGCTTTTGTTTTAAAGTTTGTGTATTTGGTGAACTTTTCCCTGTTTAAAACTTCAATATACTCCGTGAATATTTCTTCAGTTAAACAAGTTTTAACTTTTTGAGTTAGCACTAAATCATATAAAATTTTTGTCGGAATAGAATTTGAAACCAGAGCTGAAACAATAATATTTGTATCAAGAATTAGTTTTTGCATCTCTTACAGCCTGAATTTCAGCATTTATCTCGTCCATTGTCATTTTTGATAATCCTTTTTGTTCTGCAATGGCATTGCATTCCAAGAGTGCTTTTCTTGCATATTCCTGACTTATCAAATCCACCAAATCAGTAAATTTGATTTCCTTATTTCCAAAATTGTACTTTTTAAAATCGGTATTGCTTATTTTTATCTGTATTGTTTGCATAAATTTCTAATTTTAACTTTCACTCAAAATTACAAATTTTTCTTAAAATCAATTAGCGTTTATATTACCGTATGGCGTTTTGCCCTGCCCATCATCAAAACACTCCTGTCAGCTTAGTAATTCAAAACCTAAAAAAGAAATTATTACAGTTAATCTCTCTGGCGGTTGGTAAATGTTGCAGAGCGGATTTCGGAGAGTGTTCCTGTCCGCGAGGACTAAACGGCGATGCGGGAATCCGCTCTTGATTGCCGCACCGACTCCACTCTGAAAATCTTTCTTTGTTCCTATTCCTGTTCATGTTTATCGTTTATTTGATATTTCCTGTTTATTTTATAAGGTTACAATATTGGAATTATTATATCATTATCAGGCTTCCATTTATCTTTAAACAATTCGAAAATATATTTATAGCCGTCATAACTCGGAAGTTGAATATCTATAAACACAGAAGTGAATTGTCTCAAAATTTCTTCCGGAGTTGTGTAAACTTCCGGCACTATTTCAAGAGTTTTATCGTAAGAAATTTTAATTCTCTTTTCTATTTCTGGTTGGAAGTAGGTTCTAAATTTTGGTACTGAATAATCCAAGGATATTTTTCAACATCATTATCCGTTACATTTTCGAAATCAGCAGAATGGTAGAAAGCATTTTAGATTTTTGCTAAAGAAAGAATGAAATCTTCTGCTTCTTTTTCGGTTTTCATTAAAAGCTTAAAACAAAAGTATTTTTAAGGTTCTATTTATTTTACTGAACCTTATGGCAGGATTTTCCCTTATTAATAAATGACAGTCTTTTGTTTCACTTAAAACAAATACAGCTATGAACAATCAATACAGTACACTTTCGGAAGCCATTGAAGCATTGAAAAAAGAGGGATATACCACCAATTTTCGGGTAAACGATAACGGGCTACTGGAAGCAAACAGTGAAAAAACGTTCGGTGCTTCTGAAGTTAAACTGGCCGAGTTTCACCGGTTTGAAGGAATGACTGACCCGGGAGACAGCACTATTTTATATGCGCTTGAAACCAGCTCAGGATTAAAAGGCACTCTCGCAGACTCTTATGGAGCCGATGCATCGGAACTCATCTCAGAATTTATGAAAAAAGTTGAACGAAAAAATCAGATTAATTAACACCAGAAAAAGTAAACAAACAACTGTTCAGGCTATTTTTTACCAATCCGGGAAACCCCTTTTATTTTAGAACGCTAAATTCCGGAGCAACAATTCGTGCAACCTGTTGCCTTGGTTTTCAAGGATCAATTCCTGTGATTTTCAATCATTGTATTTGAATTGATCAATTATTCTTCCGGTTTCGGAAACTCCCGCATTGGACTGTAACGAACATAGGAATCAAACACTTCTTTATCTGGACCCACAATGCGCGGGTCTTCAGATTTTTGCAGTTCTGCAAGTAAAGCCTGTTTTAATTCCTGTTCCACAGAAGCATAATCAGGATTTCCGGCCAGGTTTGTGAGATTATACGGATCGTTTTTAATGTTGAACAGTTCAAACTCCGGACGTTTGCCGTGCGCCCAGTCGAAGTATGTACGGATAGTTTCATCCTGCCAGTTTTCAATAATAAACGATTTTGTTGGAGCTGCGTCAATATCGGTAAAAGCCTGGTCAGAATGGTGAACCCCGCTTTCGTCGATGCCGTGCATGGGAAACAGTTCATTCTCAGTTTCCGGCTTGATGCGCTGCGGATCGCCTGCCGGCCAACGGTTGGGTTTCATGTTCCAAACGAGCAGATAATCGTGACTTCGGATGGCACGTTGCGGGTAGCCCCAGTTCAGATAACGCGACGATGAGTGCCGCTCGCGGCCTGCAAAAACATATTCTTTTGATTCGTCCACCAAACCTTCATTTTTTGATTTCAAAATATGCAGAACACTCTTCCCTGAAATGGGTAACATTCCGTCACTGCTTGTTCCGGTTATTTCCAGAATGGTTGGCGCCAAATCGGCAAAACTCAACAGGTCGTCCACAATCCTTCCTCCCGGAAATTCTTTTGGATAACGCACTGCAAACGGAACATGAATGCCGTATTCATAAGCATTGGCCTTTGCCCTCGGAAAAGCCATGCCGTTATCTGAGGTCACCATCACAATGGTATTTTCCAGTTCGCCGGTTTTTTCCAGGTACTCCAGCATTCGTTGCAAATGAAGGTCGAACCACTCAATTTCCACAGCATAGTCGAGCAGGTCACCTCGCACCACCTCATCATCCGGAAAAAACGCAGGAACCTCGGCATCCTCAAGCTTTTTATTGTTTCTTTTCCATGAATCCTGCTCAAAAGCGCGATGGGGCTCGCTGGCGCCATACCAAAAGAAAAATGGTTTATCGCCACGCACGTTTTCCATAAAATATTTAAAATTCTCAAAATAGTTCACCGGACCAATCCCTCCGGCTGTCCGCTCGTCGCCGGGAGCGTCCTCTTCGTACCGGATGTTGCTGTGTGCAATGCCGGCTGCATCGGTGGCCCGCCAAAGCGAATCATTTTCATCCCGCGCATAACGAAACGGAGAAACGCCTTTTCCCGTTCTTCCGGTTATATATCCGTTGGCATCGAGCAGGTCGATAAACGGAACGTGCTTTTTCAGCCAGGAAGAGGCATGTTGCCCCGACTGTTCGTTTTGCCAGTGGTAGCGGCCGGTAACTATGCTGCTGCGCGATGGCGCACATCCGGGCGATCCGGCCATGCAACTGGTGAAATAAACACCTTCGTTTGCCACCCGGTCGAAAGCAGGTGTGTTTACAAATTTACTTCCCGCAAAGCTGGTATGGGCAAACGACTGGTCGTCGCTAATGGCAAACAGAATGTTCGGACGTGGGGGTTGCTCCGGTTGCTGTTGTGAAGTGCAGCCGGTGAGGGATATTGCTCCAAATGCTATGGTTGAAAAAATAAAAAACTTCATACTTTTTGATTTTAATTATGTTTTGTTTAACGCGAAAAAACTTCTTCGTTTACCACATTTCCATCCACATCACAGTGCTGAAATGTGAGTGTTGCTTTTTCATTTTCGCGGGAAACTTTTCCGTACAGGAATCCGCCCTTCACACGCAAAAAGCGGTGTTCCTGCCTTACATCTTCCTGGCTCCACCCTCCGGCATGAATATCTGCCCCGGCACCGCAACTGAACTCCCAATGATTGGTTCCTTCAAAATGGGTCACATATTGCCAGTGCCGGTCGCCGTTGCAGAGATAAACATTATCGAACTGATTCAGAAACTCGCGAATTTCATCACCTTCATGTTTAAATCCTGAATTGGAATAGTTGTCATTTTTTCTTTCGCGATCAGGCCCGAGTATCGGATTTGCATTGATAACCACCTTAAACGTGGCGTCCGATTCTTCCAGTGTTCGGAATAGCCACTCTTTCTGTTCCTTTCCGAAAATGGTTTTTTCAGGCCCGTCCGGGTCGCTGTTTTTGCTGCGATAATTCCGGCCTTCGGTGAGCCAGATTTGGAGGTCTTTTCCCCAGCGAACGGTTTGGTAAGGTTTTTCGCAAGCCGGATTTTGCTCCTCGAAAATTTCCAGGCCACGCTCCCATGAAACCGTTCCGTAAGTCATTCCCGGATAGGCATCATCAGTAAGCACATCGTGGTCGTCTTTCATAAAATAGCTGGTTACCTGTCCCCAAAATTCTCTTTGAAGCGGCAAAGCATAAAGCCTGTCCCATTTGAATCGCATCAACTCTTCGGTAAGGGCATAAGGTTCAGGTTTGTCGTAATATTCAATGTCGCCGGTGTGCACATAAAAATCGGGAAAAAGTTTCAGCATGACATCGTAAATTTTGTGCCCTCCGGTGGTGTCACGCCTCCAGTAGTCGTGGCAGGTCACCACACAAAACCCGATTTCCTCTTGAGTTTCAGCAGCCGGCGGAGTGCGGAATGCTCCTTCGCTTCGATCCGAAATATCCGAATCTTCGTTGAGCCGGGCTTCCAGTTCCACAACATATTTTGTTCCGGGGTTTAAACTTTCCAGTTTCCACTGGTGGGTGAAATTTTTTTCCGGGTCAACGGCAACCCAATCGATGGTCACTTTGTTATCCTGGTTGGTTAGCGGATAGTATGTCAACCGCACTTCTCCCGAAACACCGGGACAGGCGCCGTCCATTTCTTCCAGCAGAATTCCTTCAGGAATCTGGGCCTTCCTGATTTTTTCCGGATCGGCCTCCCGGTCCAGTTGCCGGTGTTCTTCAGCCGAAGGTTCCAAAAACTTCACACCTTCGGAATTTCCTTCCGGATTTTTTGTCAGCCTGGTCCAGATAACGATGGAATTTTGGTAGGCACACCCGTTGTGAAAACCGTTCCCGAAATACGGTCCTTTGGATTCTTTTTTGGTTTCGCAGGAAATAAAAATGAGCGGGAAAAGGATTAACGAAGCAAAAAAGCACTTTAAAACAGCATTCATTTTTTCAGGTATTTTATTTTACTCTGGTCTGTGTGTAAAAGTAAAGAAAAATACAGAAAAGCCTAAACAATTTGGCTACCTACTTCAACTTTTGATTACCGGAAACAGCTTTCCGCAAATAACTTTACCCAGATTTTTTAAAAGTTAATCTTCAAAAACCTATTCAGAAAAAAGAGTCACTTCACCTTCCAGTCCGGTCGGAATTTTTGTATACCCTCGTGTCCAGCGTTCGGCAGTCGGGTTATTTTCCAAACTCATGACATAATTGCTCAGCACAGTAATAACTTTTATTTCCAACAGGTTTTCACCTGATTTAACTGCATTTTCAATATTGAAAACAGGTTTCCCGTACCAGTTTAACCCCACTTTTTCGCCATTCAGATAAACTTCTGTAACGCCTTTATTCACCTTGTCCAATTGAAACCATTTTGCATTTTCGTCTAAACTGAACGTGGTTTTGTAGGTCACTGTTCCGGCAAACGTGTTCAGTTGCTCATCCGGTGAAGTACCAAACTGGTTCAGCTTATCAAAATTTCGGGTAAAAGATTGTCCGTTAACATGCTCAAACGTAACTTCCCACGGGCCTTCAACAGTGAATATTTTTTCGGCGGGCTTTTCAAAAAGTTTTCCGGGTTCTTCTGTACCGAGTTCAAAAACCAACAACAACGACTGGAGCGGTTCCAGTTCTATATCCAACTCATTTTTATTTTTTCCGAAGGTAAAAACTGAACGGGTTCCATCCTCCGGATTCCAAATCCAGGATGTTTTTTCTCCGGTTGGAAAAACAGCTTTAAATGCCGAAGATTTCACCCGGCTCGAGTTCGTAAAAAACCAGATATCCTTTTCACCTGCTTTTTTGTGAATTTGAAAAACAGCTTTGTCGGGAAAGTCAATTTCCACGTTTTTTTGAATGTTGATTTTTTCGAACAGTTCCAAAGTCCAGGGAAGCAGATTCTCTTCCGATTCAGGGACATGAACCTCAAAAAACCGGTTTGGGAAATTTGCTTTTAGCTGCGCAAAAACACTTTGAACAACCGCGTCGTTTTCAGAAGAATTTTGAAATGAAAGCGAGCGTGTGGGCACTTCGCCAATGGCCACCAGTTTGCCGCCATTTTTCACAAAATCCAGCAAGGCCAGTGCGGTTTCACTTTCGAGCGATTGCACATTGCTCAGCAAAATGGTTTGGTACGACATGGGACCGTAGTTTAAACTTCCATCTTCTTTTTTTCCTTCGCGAATAATATTTTGTCCGATGTAATCGCAAGAACTGCCTGCCTGACTTATGGGTTCCCACAACCGGTAACAATACCAGGGCTCCGTGTGAAACTGATTCCGCGTCAGACCGTGGTCAGCCCAGATATCACCTTCCGGCGCCAAAATGGCAATACTTTTTACCGGTGCTGAATTTTGAAAAATATAAGAAAGCCGGGCGTTGTAATCCACCCAGTTGGAAAAATACGGCCACCAGGGATTTCGCTCGCTGAAATAACTTCCGTAACGAATCCAGCCCGGAAATTCCGCCTTTTCCGGCGAATAATTATATCCGTGCAAAACCGCGTGATTCATACCGGTTATAAAGTTCATGTCGTCGTGTTGTTTAACCTCTTCCAGCGAGGCTTTAAAAACGCCGCGGGTGTTGGTCATGGCCTCATTGCTGATAATCTTTTTCCCCGTGAGGTGTCCGCCCGATGCGGTGTACATGTTCCAAATCATGTACCCGTGCCCCTGGTTCCATTCCCATTCATCGGTGTCCATTTCAGCAGAATAAATCCAGTTGTTGCTTTCGGGAATGTCGGCAATCATATTTCCTTCCATCATCCCCATCAAAAAGGGTGTTCCGTATGCCTGGTAACGGCAGTGTAAACCGCGTTCGGTACAAAAATCCTGAAATTCCTGTGTGAAATTTTCTAGGAAGGTTTTCACGAGTAATTTGTTGTAATCGTAACGAACACGTTTTAACTGATCGGCAAATTCCGGATTATAATTTTCTTCGGGGTAGCCGGTGTAGGGATCATAAAAAATGAAAGGAAACCACGGCTCAAGATTGTAATTGTATGTTTCGAAAAATAGTTCTTCAAAACCGTCTGTCCAGTTGGCGCCGTCGAGTTCAATGCTGTCGCAGAACAGGGCGCGGAGGAGTTTCGAAAGCGGCGTTCCGGTATCATCGCTGATTTTATTCAGCCGGTTGAGGTAGGCGCGGGTAATTTCACGTTCGTAGTGGTTCATTACCGGACCGGCAGCGCCAGGCGCCCCGTGCATCACTTCGCGGTTGCTGCGTTGGAGAATACCGTAAATCAATTCATAATTTCCTGCCGGAACCTGGAGTTCAAGCCGGTTTTCTTTTTTAAAATCAGCAGTCAGGTCGGTAATTTCTGATGTTGCCTGAATTCCCGAAGGAACCAGCCGGATAAAAATCAGTTCGTAACTTTTGGCTGCTTCATAACTTCGTGAGAGTGCCGCCACTGACTTCCGGTACAAACTTTCCAAATCCTCGTTCAGTTTTTCTCCACCCGAAACAGGTATTTTGTGAATGATAATCCGCTGAATGGTTTCATCTTTTTCCAGAAACTCGCCCCCAAACGGCCAGCCCGAGCCTACAATCAAATCGGCCAGCATTCCACGTTTTTGTACTTCGAGCGAAGCAAACCGGAGCATTTCGTTCCACTCTTTACTTCTCCAGGTGAGCGGTTCAATTCCCATGTCATCTGCTTCCTCGGGCATGGCAATCGGATTGATTTCCACGCCGCCAATTCCGGTTTTGTGCAACACATCGAGTTGCCTGACAATTTCCTCTTTTTGAAGCCGGTTGCCGTTCCACCACCAACGCACAAAAGGACGCGCTTCGGCAGGAGGATTTTGAAAGCCGGTGTACAGGTCAGGTTCAGTTGGCGCTGTTTTTTCGGAAATCTGTCCGCAGCTACCAAACAAAAAGAAAACAAGTAACAGGATGCCGGTTCGGGCCGATGTATTGAAATTACTGATTTGAAAATGCATTGGTTTAAAAATTAAGATTCAACTTATTTACTGCCTTCTGTCGGGGTGCACTCCCCATTCGTATCTTCGGGTTGCGTCAAATTCGGGATTTGGAACCGGAAATTCTGCGTTAACCTCTTTTTGCCAGTTTTGCAGGAGCGCTTTCAGTTCAGCAGTTTTATCTGGGTAAAGTTCAGATAAATCCATAGCTTCGCTGATATCTGCGCGTAGGTTGAACAAACTTACCTTTCCCGAAACCTGATTTTCAATGAGTTTCCAGTCGCCCATGCGCACTGCCCCTGCCGGCACATCGTGATGATATACCGGGTAGTGCCAGAAAATGGCGCGTTCCGGGTCAAATTTGTTTTCAAGCAATTCAGGGAGCAGTGATTTGCCGTCCAGAATCTGCTCCTGCGGTGTTTCAGCTTCGGCAATTTCAAGCAACGTGGGATAAAAATCAACACTCGTCACCAAAGCCTCGCTAATCCTTCCCTTTTTAATTTTAGCCGGCCACTTTACAATCAGCGGCTCGCGGATTCCGCCCTCGTAAACCGTTCCCTTTTCAGCCCGAAGCGGCGCGTTGGAAGAAGCAATGTATTGCAGCGGATTGTTTTCATAAACACTCAACTTGTCTTGGGCAAGCAGCGGAATTTTGTCGAAACGCCCGATTAACCCGCCGTTATCCGAATAAAAAATAACGATGGTATTCTCCTCCAGTCCGGTTTCTTCCAGTTTGGCTACAAGGCGTCCCACACTAAGGTCCAGATGCTCAATCATTGCGGCATAAACTGCATTCCCCGGGTAACTGTCTTTTCGTTCCTTGTTCAGGTACTTGTCAATTAACTCCTGGTCAGCGTCCAGTTGCACATGCACATCGTAATGGGCGACAAAAAGAAAAAACGGGTTATCTTTATTGTTTTCAATAAAACTTTCGCCAAAATCGGTGAGCAATTCCGAAAGCCGTTTCGGTGAATTCGTTTCCCGGGGCGGATTAAAACTTACATGGTAATACCCTTGCCCCACGTTGGCCTCGTCGTAACCCTGATTAAGCGGGTGGTGTTCGCGGTTGCCGCCCAGGTGCCATTTCCCGAAATAGCCGGTTGCGTATCCGGCATTTTTCAGTGCCTCTCCAATGGTCACAATTTCCTCCGGCAGATATTGGGTGCGGTTTTTAGGCACAATCACCTCTTCGTATGGGCGCCAGTGGCCGGTGATAAAATCGGTGACTCCCACCCGGGCCGGGTACTGCCCCGACTGAATGCTTGCTCGTGTAGGCGAACAAACCGGACAGGCCGCATAAGCATTGGTAAACCTGACACCTTCGGCAGCCAGCTTATCAATATGTGGTGCTTCGTTAAACGTATTACCGTAGGCTGGCAGATCGGACCAGCCCAAATCATCGGCCAAAATAAAAACGATGTTGGGCCGGGCCTGAGGTTCAGAAGAATCACTGGTTTGTTTGCATCCGCTTGCCAGAAAAATGACCGCTAGGAAAACAGGTAAAAGTTTCATTTTTATATTATTTTAAAGTGGCATTCAATTTTTCGGCATCGTTGAAAACGCTGAAGTTTTTTTCATTCTGTATTGGAACCGGAATGTTCTTTTATCGCCCTTTTCACTGCCTCGAGGTAGCCGTAGCCGTACATGGTGCAGGGCTGAAGGTAACTCGTTTCCGTCCATTCATTCCAACTGTTTACGGTAATCAAAGGAACCTGTCCGGGATGTTTATCCACATAATTCCGTGCTTTCACCAGCGCTTTTTCAAAATTTTCAGGTGTATTGTTTTTTACCACACCCGGCCGGAACATCTCAAACCGCGGATTATTGTCCCAGCCCACCGAAACATGCGGATAATAGGGGATATCAAATGTTTCATCCAAAGATTCCCATTCTTTTTCCACATCCTTCATAATTGCGTTGTAGTCCCTGTCGATATTTGTGAAATGCACAAACTGATAATGACTTACTCCATCGAATTCCAGTTCTTTAATAAGTTCAGTATGATTGCCTAAAACTTCACCGTCAACACCTGTTATGTTAACTCCTCCTTTTCGCAGCGTGACCTGAAGATCGAGACCTTTGAAACCCGCATTCTTCACCACTTTGCGGAACCATTGTAACGCTTCTTTCGTTTCTTCAATTCCACCAAGCCCATTGATTAAGGTACCTAGTTCATAAATCATAAAACTGGGTTTCCCATCCACTGTATAATAAGAAGGATGGGGAAAATATTTTTCAATCACTCTCCGGCATATTACCTCAAACTCCTCTCTGTCAACGCCTGCTTTCCAAATCAGGGCATCATTTGGTTTTCCGGCGTTTCGTTTGTCCCACAACATGGGAACATCGTGATTGGCCCACATCAGGTAAAATTTTACGCGGTCGTTATTCCGGGCTTTCAGGTATCCGTCGTTCAAATGCCCTTCAAGGAAAGGCATTCCGTCGTACCAGTACCAGTCGAAAATGAATACATTCACTCCGTGGTCGGCGGCTGCATTAATTTCCATTTCCGCCACATAAGGATCTGCCTCATTGATGTAACCCCACAAAGGATAACGGGGTTGTTCGTGCCCTTCAAACTTTGGTTTGTTGGATTTTACCGTTTGCCATTCCCCAATTCCATCGGGCCAGAATATTTTTGCCCGGTCATCCGGGTGATAGGACGGCCATACAAATGCGGACACATCATAGGATTGAGTCTTTTTCGTGGATACATCTGCATTCTGACCTCCGGCGGTTTCAGGCAGTGATAAAAATCCAAATGAGAGGACAAAAACCCAAACATTAATTTGTTTAAACTTCATGGGTAACCTTTTAAAACTGTTATTTTTTGAAATACGGATCATAATCCTCTTTTATCACTTTTTTGACCGATTCGAGGTAGCCAAATCCATTAAGCATATCGGGCAGGAGATAACTGCCTTCCACCCACTCATTCCAGGCATTAATGGTAATCAGCTTAGGTTGTTCGGGATGACTGTCGGCATATTTTTTGGCTTTCGACAGCAAAGCGGCGAAACTTTCGGGCGTATTGTGGTAGTGCACCACATCGTGAATCCCTTTTGCGGGAAACCGCGGTGTGTCGTCCCAGCCGATGGAAACACACGGAAACAGCGGCACATCCAGAATGGAGTCCATTTGTGTACGAATTTTCACGGAGTTATCGCCGTAAACCAGGTAGTCTTCGTTCATTCCTCCCATATTGTACAGCGCCACACTGTTGAATCCCATTCCGTCAACCCGTTCTTTAAACCGCGCAGCAGCGGTCTGCGACATAATCGAGCCTCCTCCCTGGTTCCACTGAATATGCAATCCCGGGAAACCGGCATTTTTCACCTCTTCCCTGAAATAATCCAGTGCTTTCCGTGCTTCTTCCACACTTCCGCCAAATCCTTCCAGCAAATTTTCAATGCTGAATATGGAAAATACCGGTTTACCATCGATTTTGAAATAATTGGGTTGGTTGAAATATTGGGTGATTACCCTGTCCACGATAATTTTAAAGTTGTCCCAATCCACGGCGCCGTCCCACATAATGGACGTGTCGTCGGTAAATTTATGCACATTCCAGTAATTCCGGCGTACATCGTGATTGGCCCACATGAGGTAAAATTGCATTTTATCACAGTTTTCAGCTTTCAGAAACCCATCGTTTATGGCACTTTCCAGAAACGGACCGCCATCGAACCAGTACCAGTCGAACACAAAAATATTCACGCCGTGGTCGGTGGCCACATCAATCCAACGTTCCATCACCTGCGGATCGTTGTCCAACTCATAGCCCCATAACGGCAGCCGCGGCTGGTAATGCCCTTCGAAGCGACGATCACCTTTTTTAATCACTTCCCACTCGCCGGTTCCTTCAGGCCACAGCATGTCGCCAAACCGCTCATCGTGGTGGCACGACGGCCAGACGTAGGCGGCAACATAATATTCGTCTTTGACAGGCTCAGGTGA
Source organism: Mariniphaga sp. (assembly GCF_041687215.1). NCBI lineage: Bacteria > Pseudomonadati > Bacteroidota > Bacteroidia > Marinilabiliales > Prolixibacteraceae > Mariniphaga > Mariniphaga sp. Next base: position 11,014 of record NZ_JAWLCI010000021.1, on the reverse strand, counting down.
GTTGGCCTTCTCAGACGAGTTGCACGAGATGAGGGTAAAAGCCAGAACAAAATTGATCAGGAGGATTAATTTTTGTGAGATGTTAAATCGTTTCATCGGTTTAAATTATTTAAATGGATTCATATTCTTTTAAAAATCAGCCTAAAAGGGTTTACTCCGGAATAGCCTGTATAAACTGGTTCACCCAGCTTTTTCCCTTCAGCAAATTCATTTCATCTAAAAATGATTCGGTTTCGCGCAAGGTCTTTTTAAAATATTCCGGATTTCTGGAATAATTGAAAAAACCATGCTCCTGTTTTTTATATCCTTTTAAAATACACCTGTTTTCCTGCTGTTTCATGGCATGACTGAACCGAACTACATTTTCGTAAGGCACTGTTTTATCATCTTTTCCGTGCATGATTAGCGTTGGAGGCACACCTTTGGTAATATGATGAACCGGTGAGATTTCAAATTCGCGGCCTTTCACTTTTTCATAACCATAACCCAATTTCCCCGTATCGACTACCGGATTGAACAAAACCAGGGCATAGGGAACAGGTGAAAAGAATAAATCGTCGGTGGATTCATTTACATCATCGATGAGGGCAGTGCAGGCAGCCAGGTGCCCCCCGGCCGATCCGCCGGAAGCCACAATCCGGGAGGTATCGATGCCGAATTTGTGGCCGTTCTTTTTCAGGAAACGCATGGCAGAACGGGCATCTTTTACACTTTCAAATGGCGTGGTACCATGCCTGTTTTGGGTACGGTAATCGGGGCAAACGGCCACCATTCCGCGCGAGGCAAAATATTCCGCCTGCAGTTTAAAATGGTCGGGCGTGCCACCCACCCAGCCTCCACCAAAAAAGAAAACAATGGCAGGCAATTTTATTCCTTCGGGAGACTGTGGCTGATATATGTCCATTGAAAGCCTGGCGTCATCAATATTCTTGTAAACCGCACTGCTTTTTATTACCTCGTAACCCTGACTTTTCACTAAAAAAGGGGAACAAACACCCATAAAAAACAGCAGCAAAACAATTTTATTCTTCATAACTGAATGGTTAACGGATTCCTTTTTATCGCAATAGTTTTCTTGTTATTATTTCAGGTTTCCCACAAATTTAATCAAAAACCGATTTGTTTTTGTACGGGAACCTTAATTCGCTCAATAAATCTTTCATCTCCTGCATGAAGGATTAAGGATTGGGGTTCAAGAGGGGGTCAAAGTGTTGCGAAGGTTGAAGAGGGGAAATAAGGTTTTTGAAGATCAGAAACAAATTTATCATCATTGGGATTAAGACAAAAATACAACCCTGTAATCCCCTTATTTTCATAATTTTGAATATAAAAAAGTCAAATAACGCCAACAAATTTATTAGTATGATGGTATAATGTAAAAAACAGGAATGGAAAAACCAGACATCTGGTGAAATTCCATTCAATTGTTTTTTTTAAGTTTGTATCAAATAAACAGAAAAATGAGAGTAGAAAGTGTAAATAATGAAATAAAACTGACCTTCTCAAAGAATGCACTGGATATCACTGAAATCCAAAGTTTTATTGATTATGTAAAATTTAGAGAAATTAGTGCTTTAAGCAAGGCAACGCAGGAGGATGCAAATAAACTTGCAGAAGAAATTAATCAAAGCTGGTGGGATATAAACAAGCACAAATTTGAATAATGAATTTAGTTCTTGATTCAAATATTTTTATTTCCGGACTAATTACACCAGACGGCACAATATCCAAACTAATTTTAAGAGACTTAAAAGACAGTACTTTGATTTGTCCCGATTTTTTACTTGATGAAGTTTTAAGTAAGTTGGGAAAAATAAAAGGGATAACAAAACTGAATGACAATCAAATTGACGAATTAATTTTTAGGTTTATTAAACGAATTGATTTTATCGACAATGATTTAATCGAGTTCAAATACCAAAAGCAAGCATACGATTTGGTTAAAGATATTGACAAAAAAGACCTCTTGTTTATTGCGCTTTCGATTCAAACAGGATTTAAACTTTGGACAGGTGATAAAAAATTAATGGAGGGGCTAAAAAAGAAAGGTTTTGATCTTATGATTGATACAAAGCAACTACTTTAACAAATTAAAATTTAAAAAATCCGCATCTGAACAAATTATAAAAACCTATCAAAAAACCTGTCCCACCCACCTCAAAACCTTATTCACCTTATTCAATCCAAAGGCCAGTGGAGAAGATTAATAAGGTTGGGGTTCAAGGGTGGTCGAAGTGCTACGAAGGTGGAAGACGGGAAATAAGGTTTTTAATGGGAGGAAACAGGTTGGCCGGCGTGCTGTTTAATCCTGTAAGAATTTTGAATTTAAAAAATCCCGGCACGAAATTTCCCCTCCTTTAACGGATGCAGCTATGGAATGGTTAGTTGTAAAAAGGAGGCCCGCCGGCATGATTTATCAGATGGGGGTGTCCGCCAGCTGGCGGACGGGGTAGTCAAACCAGATAAAACCTGATTTTCCGCTCCCGTTTCTAACAAATAAAAACCTTATCCTAACTTCCCCAAACCTCAGTAAAACGGGTTACCCCATTCGGTCAATACCCTATTCACCTTAATTAATTCACCGCGCTCCCTGAGAAAGTTTCCAGTGTGTACAGAAAAAAGTTATAAACAAAAATGAGTGTATTGCATAAATATTGTAGTCGAGATTTTAACCAAGCTACATACAAAAAAAAATTAGAATAGTTTATCAACAATTATTTTTCTGTAAATAATCGCAAGAAAATAACAGGTTAAAATTCTGTAAATTAAATCAATAACATTTACTTGTTAACAACTTTTCAAAAACGTTATGAACAAAATGAAAGAAATTTTAAATTTTACTTATATTTTTGGTTAGGCGTATCATAGTGAGCGCCATAACTTTAAATTTTTTGCCGATGAAAGTTAAGGCAATTAACAAAAAAAATCCGATGGAGCCCGAAGCGGCACCACGGTTCTATGCATCAGCAGTGCATGATGTGCAGACTGATCTCAATGATTTGGCCATTTCGGTGGCTAATCGCTGCTCTTTAAGACGTGCCGATGTGCACGGAGTGTTGGTCGCTTTAATGGATATCATTCCCGAAAAGCTTATCGAAGGTAGTTCTATTGCTTTGGGCGACCTCGGAACTTTTTGCGTAAATGTAAAAAGTGACGGGGTAGAAACTGAGGATGAACTATCCCCTTCGATGGTAAAAGGAGTGAAAATCGTTTACCGCCCAACAAAAGAGCTTAAGAAAAAACTGCGGATGATTGACGTCACTATCGCAAATTAATTTCTCAAGCTCTGCATGAGGTCCTGGTTTGTGTACCCGCACATTCCGGGACCTTTATTTTTTTCGACGGTTGAAGTTACAACAATCCCGGTAAAATTACAATGTTTAACAACCGGAACCCGTAAAAATAAATTTTCACCAACGGATCCAATGTATCCAAATACTTATTAATCAGCCACTTTTAAATGTAAATAAATTCATTTCATAATAAGTACACATTGAAAGTGTAATATGCCTTCATCGGCTTTGTGATGTGCCTACATTGCAATATTCAAATGTATACATTGGTTTCGCCATGTGCCTTGAATACTTTTCAATCCGAAATAAAATGAAAACCAGATTTAGTTGGTGTTGAAAGATGCCGGTTTTAAGAAAATTACCGGCTGATTTGTATTGAGCAAAAACCACGCGTGGTTTCACGGGAATAAAACTTACCCTGAGATAATCCGCTTTCCTGACACAATTCTATGGCCAAGTACATTCCCTCTTTACTATATTTCTGATTCTTTCGCATGGCGCGAAGTTAGATGCCCTGTAGTCATCTAACAAGACGGGGTTGGTAGAAGGGATACGCAGAGTTTATAACTTTAATGAAACAATACGGGGTTCACCGACTGCTTACAGTCAAAACTCCATGCCGGGCAAGTTTCCTCTTTTTCTCTATTTCTGTTTTTTCGCATGAAACGAAGTTAGGAGCCAACAGGTCATCTGGCATGACGAAATTGGTAGAAGTGATACAGAAAATCACTATAACCTATTTTGGATTCCTTCCTGTCTTCCAGTTTGGAGCTTTTTGATAATAACATACTAGTCATACGTCAATCCAAAGCCAAAAGGAAACAACGTATCTTCTTTAGAATAACCCGGTGCATCAGAATCTTGATTTATAACAGCTTCGCGGCTTTTTGGCAAAGCAAACGGAAGTTTTCCTACTGGCTTGAAATTCCCCATAATAATATCCATTACGGCTTCGCTTCTGACACCAAATGTAGCCAGAATGGCACCAGACTCAAGAAAACCACTCTGCTGATCTAAAACATAGGGATTACGAAAGTCAATGGACAAAATTGTGTTTTCGGATCCAACTATGTTCATAATATTCTTTATATCCGCCAGCGATGGAGAAATGTGCCACGATTGTGAACCAACCATATCGGAAAAAGCCAAAAAATCAAGTTCTTCAGGTAAAGCCCCACCAAATCTGCCTCCAGTATTTAATACATTTATCCGTATAATTGCATAATTAATGTCATCTCCAATTGCTGGCCGTTGACCGTTTATGCGATCGTAGTCGCCAGTAATTACCTTAATACCTGCCCAAGACCTGTTATTAAAAATTTCAGTATCCACCCCCATTGTAAATAAAACAAGCGAATCGTTACCTTCCGGCATTGTCAGGGGAAGCTTCATATTGTTTTGCAACAGCACAATTGATTTTCGTTGAGCGACGTTCGCTTTTCTTTGAAATGATGAATTTCCTACAATATAAGCAGCACGATCTGGATCTACATAAGGATTTTCGAACAAGCCTAACTCAAATTGTTCTGTCAATAGCCTCCTGACCGATTGTTCGATCCTGCTTTCTGATATTTTTCCCGTTTTTACCAGGTCTATTATCATTTTATTATCACTAAAACCAGAAAGCACATCTGTTCCTGCCTCAACAGCAATAACTATTTGTTCTTCCTTGGTTTTATCTTCCAATCCCCAAGCTCTTTCACCAATAATCCCAGTGTCTGAATTTACATATCCTTTAAATCCAAGTTCATTTCTTAGTAAATCGGTAACAATTCCTTTAGAAAACGCCATCCCAACATCATTTGGCAGGTACTGCTGCCCAATAGGAATTCCATAATAGGGCATTATTGATGATACGCCAGCCTCAATCGCGGCTTTAAACGGAGCGACATGGTTATCGAACATGCCTGCCGGATAAACCTGGTTTTTCCCATAATCGAAGTGTGGATCGCCTCCGCCTTCTTGAGGGCCACCCCCGGGGAAATGTTTCATTGTCAGGGCAACACTTTTTGAGTTTAATGATTCTCCCTGCAAATTTTTAACGAGTGCAGCTATAATTTCGGTAGCCCATTCACTATCTTCAGTAAACGTTTCATGAATACGATACCATCTTGGTTCAGTAGCTAAATCGGCCATATATCCGTACATTGATCTAAGGCCAATTGATGTCCATTCCTTTCTCATAATATCTGCGAATTCAGCTATAAGTTCTATATCCTGTGTTGCTGCGAGACCAGCTTCTTTCGGCCAGGCGGAAAAAGCTCCGGACTCTACATTTATACCTGCTCTGGGATCGTATGCCACATGATTTCTCGCATTCGATTTAAAAACTACTGGAATGCCAAGGCGAGTATTTTCTGCAATTTCCTGAACAGAATTTGTAAATTGAGCAGCTTCATATGGAGATATCTGACTTCCGCCAAAACCACCTTCACCGTAACGTTCAGGACTCTCAACGACAGGATTTCTGAAAATAAACCGGGACATCTTTTCATTTTCGATGTAACGAACGCCATTTTCAGAAACTTTTCCAAAAGCTTCTGCGTTAAGCGTGTTGATCAACAGAAAACCAACTTTTTCCTCCAAAGTCAATTGAGCTATTAAATTATCAATTCGGTTGACCACCGGTTGACGCCAATCTTCGTAAATATCTAATTTTCCGTTTTTATTCAAATCTTTAAATTTCAATTCATCAACATGAAGGATATTAGTTGCCCTGGCATCGATTTCGGGCTGTAAACTATAGGTTCCCTGTGCTATTAAAGCAGAACTCTTTAAAAGCAACAATACAATGATTAGTCTGTTAAAATTGTTCATAAACGTAACGTATGTTATAATTGTTTTTATTGTTGATTTTTATAATATAGAGGTACAGTTTACTCTATTCCCAACTTTGTAATATATATGGAGCAGTGCGCATTTCGTATCCAGCAACGGAGCCTGAAATTGGATTTTCATTCCTGAATTCTACCAATTTCTTAATTACTTTTTTTAAATTAGGATTTGCGATTGTATGATCTGATTCATTAATGATGTCAATACTATTTAATGCCCAATTCCTGTCAGAATAATCATAAGTGACTTTGTCATTTATAATATTGATGTATGCTTCAATTGCTTCATCTTTTTCTCCAAGCCAATACAACGCTTCAGCAGCAAGCGCAGCTACGGATCCAGACCTGTCTTTTGCTGCTTTTTTCAATGCAGGAATGGCTGGTCTGGCATGCTCCTTCAACAGTAATAACCCTGTCACTCCCCAATAACGTATTCCACTATGCTCATTTTGCAAATACTGAATATAGGTTTTTATGTCTCCAATCTCTCCCAAAGTAGCAAGTTCAGCTGCCTGCAACAATTCATCAAACGGGCAATCATCAGAACGCATGTAATCATACATCGATTTATATTTCGTATTTTTTCCTGAATAATAAGTATATTCATCTTCTGGAATTAACAACACATCGTGTATTTCTCTCTTCCAGTCCTTTTCTGCCTGACGCATCTGTTTCAATACTTCCTGATAGGCAGGAACTCCTGCCAGATTATTGACATTCCAGGGGTCATTCTCAATATCATAAAGCTCTTCTACGGGTCTTTCCTCGAAAAATATACTTTGAATGATATTTGTTCTTCCTGCTTTATATTCATTATACCAAGATTGTGTTGCCGGCATGCTATATAATGTTCGTAGAAACTGCATTGCCGGTCGAAATGGCATATAATTATGAATATACCTATATTTGTGGTCTGCTACTGCAATCGAATTATCATAACGCTCATCCATTCTTCCCCGGGCTGAATATACGTACCTGTTTTCTTTTGCCTTTTGTTTTCCCAGGAAGGGTTTTCCTTGCATATAATCAGGGACAGGAATATCTACCAAACTAAACAATGTAGGAGGAAGATCAATGAAAGAAATTAAACGATCTATCTTATCTCCTGGTTTTTCAGAAGGATACAAATAATCGTATTTTTCAGGGATTCTTACAATGAAAGGAACATGTGTTCCTGTTTCATACAAGAAGCGCTTGCTGCGTGGCAGCACACCACCATGATCACTGTAATAAAAAACTATGGTATTATCGGCAAGTCCACATTCTTCAAGTTCTAAAAGTAAGACGCCTAAAAGACTATCCATATGCTGAACAGCGTCATAATATACTGCCCAGTCGTAACGGATTTGTTTTGTATCCGGATGGTATGGTGGCAATGGCACTTTGGCCGGGTTATGTTTTAGATTCCCGACCGAAGTTCCCTGCCTCCTGTTAACCTGACTTTCATGACTTTCCATTAGGTTGAATAAAGCAAAGAATGGTTTTCCATCCGGACGATTTTTATAATGCGCCGTATTGCTGCATTCATTCCAAATCCCTTTATCATCAATCGAGCCCGAATTATAATCGGTTTTGCTATTATTCGTACAGTAATATCCTGCCTGGCGCAAATATTCAGGATAAGTATGAACCAAGTCTGATGTAGCATAATCACTTCTCATCGGATGGTTCCCGTTTGAATTGGCATAAACACCTGTGATTATACTATTTCGTGTTGGAGAACATACTGGATGAGTCGCATAAGCATGTGTATACATAAATCCCTCACTGGCCAGCTTATCGATGTTGGGCGTTGTGGCAAAAGAATTTCCATAACACTCAATAAAATATTCACTATTGTCCTCACTTGTAATCCACAGAATATTTGGTAATTCATCCTGTTGTTTTTGCCCAAAACTGTTGGAACATGTTACTGACAATGCAATGAGCATGATTGTCGATTCTTTAGTAATTGATTTAATTTTAATCATATCTATAGTTTTAGCTTAATTAATGAGGCAACTCAAATTTATTTTTATTGAAGTATTTAATCAGGTTTTGGAAAATCCCGCATCGGGCTGTATCGAATGTAGGAATCAAAAACTTCTTTATCGGGACCCACAACGCGCGGATCTTCCTATTTTTTTAAAATCATTCCGCAAAGCTTGTTTCAATTTAACGGCTGCAAAATGTATTTCAGACCAGGTTTTTAAATTTTTATCATCTTGAATTACTTTAATAAAAATTTTTTCGTAATGAACTGCATTTTTAATTTTGTAAATCCTCCTGAAAATTAATCACATACATAAGGTCCATGGACAGATTTAATTTTAAAATCTTCATTAGAATCATCCAACATAAAAATATTGAATAATTCTCCTTTGGGTTCAACACGAATTACAATATGCCCTTGTTGACCTATAATTTTTTCAATGCTTGTTCCTATAAATATTTTTGTTTCTTCCATCATATTGGTTGTAAAAATATCCCGAGGCCCAGGATATAATTTAGATGAAACTAATCGTCCTAAAGTACTCGGTGCTGGATGATTTACAACCCAACTCTGGATAATATGAACTCTTGGTCGTAAAGAACGAATAAAATTTTCATTTTGAGCATTGAAATGTGCGTGATGATTTGTAACATTAACTTCCACTGGACCAACAACATATCCGATGGGTGTTTCAATATCATGCCAAACAGGATCTCCTGGGGCTGGAATTCCCAGTAAATCTCCTCCAGTAAAATAGTCAAATCGTCCATAAGATAACCTTATTGCTGTACACAACATATTTTCATCTGGAAAATCGTCTTTATCTATTGATTCAATTGGCGGGAAGTGATTTCTTACATTCTCACCTACACCAGTCCATACATATCCGTTTGCTGCAATATTACGAATTTCAAAGTTTCGATAATTATTAGGATTATTTACAAGTATAATTTGATCATTCCTTCCAACATTAAATTTTTCTGCCTGCATTTCTTTATTAATTATATGCCATTCAATAAAATTCTTATAATTCTGCATTGTGGCATTATTCATTGGAGAAGGCCAATTATAAAAAGGATAATCACGATCTATAATTTTTTTAAAACGGATATTTTCGCCTACTTCAGTAATCCCAGATAATTCATAATTACCCTTTTGAGATTGTTTATTGTCTGAATGCACACCTCCCATATGATCACCATGAAAGTGCGTTAAAAGAATGTAATCTAATTTTAACTCCATTTTAGTTTCGTATAGGATGTTTGAAATATATCTAGATATCCATTCACCTGGTGTCCTACTATTGTTTGGTTTAGCTACAGCCTCTCTAGGACTTGGGGGACGATGTGATTCACCGGCATCGATTAACATAGTAGTACCATCAGGGAAAATAATAAAAGTTGCATCCCCTTTACCAGTATTAATATGATGTATATCTAAATTCCCCTCTGACCAAACAGGTAATTTTTCTCCTATTCTAATTTGTGCATCTAAATTTTCCCCGAAACAAAGCAGAACAAAACTTATCAATAATAATAAAAAGAATTTGGTTTTCATGATTACTTATTTATAATTTAAATAAAAATTTATTGTAAAAAGGTTTTTTAAAGGGTGTCTATACAATAAAATATATAAGCACCCTTTAAATTTAGTAGCCTGGATTTTGAGTCAATTCATTATTTACATCAATAGCATACTGTGGAATTGGAAATAATAATTTATTAGTATTTAAAGAAGGAATTTTCTCTAGTGCCCGATTTGTTCTTACTAGATCAAAAAGTCTGTGAAACTCATGACATAATTCAATCCTTCTTTCATGCTCAATTGCCAGGGCAAGAGTGGGATATTTATCTGAAGGATAGTCATCCGTTCCATAGAGAGACATCCCGGCTCGAGCTCTAACCATGTTTAAATAAAGTGGATCATCAGTTACTTCTGAATACATTAATAAGATGTCTGCATAACGAATAATTTCAACATTTTGTCCAGGATTATCCCAATTGAGATCATAAAATTTCATAGTAAATGGAAAATAAACAAATTCACCCGATTCTTGATCAATATAACCAGTTCTTAAAAACATATCTTTTCTTGGATCACCATTTTCAAATTCTTCAATTAAATCATCAGAAGGTGAATTATGACCATTCCCTCGATAATCAAGCCTCGTATCTCCTGGCAATGAAAAACTATAGTAGAATGGTGAATATGAAGCTTGATGTCCTGAATTTATGGCATTTGGACCTGCCATATATTGGACTTCTAAAACTGACGATTTGCAATTTTTTGTATCAGCGTCAAATAAAAATTCTAAATCGTTTATATCACTATTTCCATCTTGATTTGCATCTAACGAAAACAAATTACTATTAATTATATTTTCTAATTCAACCTTAGCACTACCTTTATCCCCAATAGTAAGATGTACTTTTGATAGAATAGCTGAAGCACCAAATTTTGTGACTCGGCCAATATTATTCCCTGTCCATTTTTCAGGGAGAATTGTTTTTGCATAATTCAAATCTTCAATAACATTCTCATATATTGTTGCAGGCTCGACACGAAGATATTCATAGGCATCTAAAGGTGCAATTTTTTTATCAATATATGGAATAGCTCCAAAAGCACGAACCAAATTAAAGTAAATTAATGACCGAATTAAAATTGCTTGCCCTTTCATTTCATTTAATGCAGTACTATTTATTTCAATCTCAGTATTTTCCAATTGATATAAAATATTGTTACAAATAGAAATTCCTTTGTATGCCCTGTCCCAAGCAGTAAGAATTCGGCTGTTATGTGTAGGAATTCTATATTCCCTCAAATCCGCAAGTAAAAAATTTGGTTTGAAAAGTAACAACTTTTAGGTTTACATTGGCGGTTTTTGTGCTTTTTGTATTGTTTGCACGCTTTTC